>JALQVI010000159.1 GCA_023260395.1 Candidatus Nanopelagicales bacterium | reverse complement strand
GAGAGGCCGGACATGCACTTAACTGGTCGGTCAAAGAAATGGATCGACGATATAGGTTAATGGCAGAATTTGGTGTGAGAAATATTTCAGGGTTTAATGAAAAGTTAAAACAAGCTTCAGATTCTGGGTCCCCACTGACCAATCCTTTTTCTACTGATCCTGAAAATCCAGAAGTCCTTGAATCAATGCCATTAATAGTGATTGTGATCGACGAGCTTGCAGATTTGATGATGGTTGTCGGTAAAAAGGCGGAAGAGTTAATTGCCAGAATAGCGCAAAAAGCAAGGGCTGCTGGCATTCATCTGGTGTTGGCTACCCAAAGACCTTCTGTTGACGTAATTACCGGATTAATCAAAGCCAACGTTCCTGTAAGGGTTGCATTTCAAGTATCGAGCCGTGTGGATTCGAGAACGATTTTGGATCAAATGGGAGCAGAAAATCTTTTAGGGCAGGGAGATATGCTTTATCTGCCGGCTGGATCAGGATACCCCTCAAGAGTTCATGGAGCATTTGTCTCAGATCAAGAAGTTCACAAAGTGGTAAGTTTTCTCAAACAGCAAGGCAAGCCTAACTATGTGGAGGAGGTGATTAACTCACAAGAGTCCGTAGAGTTTACTTCAGGCTCATCAGGTGATGCAAATGGAGAAAAAGATCCACTATACGACCAAGCTGTTCAATTGGTTATTGAATCCAAAAAACCTTCAATCTCATACGTGCAAAGAAATTTACGTATCGGCTATAATCGTGCGGCACGAATAATCGAAGAC
>JALQVI010000158.1 GCA_023260395.1 Candidatus Nanopelagicales bacterium | reverse complement strand
AGAAGAAGTCGTGGCCAGAACTTATAGAAAAACGCGATAAGCAATGGACTAATATGGCCGATACCATCGTGGTCAGCATCGGTCAATGTTGCAATATGCTCATATGTCATATCATCAACGCTATTTGGATTAGTGATATCCAATCCAAGAACTGAAATCAATTCAGACAATTCTTTATTTTTAAGAACGTCAGCAGGTTTCATATCCCATGTGTTCATAATCACACCACGAAGAGGATAAGCACCTACCTTATTAGGATCACGTACTTTAAGAAGGAAACCCATAGCCGAATCACCCTCTACGATTTTAAGCGTAGCGTCATCCTTATTTGCTGCAATGTGTTTAGCTACCTTGACTTTTTTCAGTTTCTTTTGAGCCAATGTAGCTGCTCGTTTATCAGCAGCAAGTTTTTTAGCCAACTGAGCTTCAATAATTGGATCAATAATTGAAGGAGTCGACAGAATTTTACGAGCAAAGAAGTCAGCCTCACGAATGCCAGAGGCAATTGCATGTTCTTTTACTTCACCCATAGTATTCGTTAGACGTTCTTTTGTTTGGCTATCGAATTTGGGATTCGTAAAGTTCTTTGAGAACATGACGAACGTGAGGCCATTCTTAATAGTCGACTTCACAACTTCGATCTTATGCTTACGCTTGATCATGGTTGTAAGTTCATCAACAATACCATTCACAAGGAAGTCGACATATGTACCACCTTGACGTGTATTAACACCGTTCACAAATGAGTTGGTACGGAATCCATCTTCAGAAGGAGC
>JALQVI010000157.1 GCA_023260395.1 Candidatus Nanopelagicales bacterium | reverse complement strand
ACCAACCCGTTTCTTCGGGTCGTAGAAACAACCCTTGCAGTGGTCGGTCATCTTGTTTAGGTAAGCACCACCGGATGCATAGGGCTTGGTCATAAGCTTTCCGCCATCGGCGTGAGTTGCCATACCAATGATGTTCGGAACCATCACCCAATCGGAAGCATCGATGAACTGCTCGCGCATCCAATCCAAAAACTCTTGCGGCCGAACCCCGGTCGTCAAAGCCAAATTGCTCAAAACCATCAGGCGAGGAATGTGGTGCGTCCAGGAACGAGCCTCAACATCTGCCACCACCGAACCAACACAGTTCATCTTCGTCTTCGACGAATCGGTATACAGCGGCAACAACTTGCGAGTCGCCCCTAACTGGTTTTCATTGCGATAGTCCTCCCCCAAGAACCAATACATGCCATTGATGTATTCGCGCCAACCGATTACTTGTCTAACAAAAGCTTCGACGGATTCAATCGGAGCCGACCCTGCCTCAAACGCCCGCAAAGCAGCAGAAACAACTTCACGAGCATGCAAGAGCCCATTGTTCAAATAAGGACTCAATAGCGAGTGATGCAAAGCCCAGTTCTCCTTGGTAATCGCATCCTCATAAGGACCAAACCCCGACAGGTTTACCGCGATAAAGTGATCCAACTGACGCAAAGCACCAGCTCGATTGGTTGCCCAGGTCGATGTTGGCGAATGTCCCAACTGCGAAGCAACCACATCATCAATCGAGTCTCGCGAGTGCTCAAGATATGCCGGCCAGTTGTAATTCTTTGGTGGCGGTAAT
>JALQVI010000156.1 GCA_023260395.1 Candidatus Nanopelagicales bacterium | reverse complement strand
CCAACTACCTTGTCTACCTCGGTGTCCTTAGCGGTCAACATGATGATGGGGATGTTGGAAGTGGTGCGAATCTGGCGGCATACCTCGTTGCCGGGAACCTTGGGGATCATGAGGTCGAGCAAGATGATGTCAAAGTTACCGTTGGCAAAGATGTCGAGGGCCAGCTGGCCGTCTTCAGCAATCTCCACCTCAAAGCCTTCACGGCCTAGGAGGAATGAGAGTGGTTCGCTCAAAGAGCTTTCATCTTCAACGAGCAGGATGCGGGTCACTCTGCGGTGTCCTTTCCGGGAGTTTCTGCTTCAGGAATACGAATGGTGAACGTGGAACCCTTGCCTGGGGCTGACCAGACGCGGATGTCTCCGCCATGGTTGGAGACAATGTGCTTCACAATGCTCAAGCCCAGACCGGTGCCGCCGGTCGAACGAGAACGTGCTTGGTCGGTTCGGTAGAAGCGTTCGAAGACGCGCTCAACTTCTTCCTTGGTCATGCCGATGCCTTGGTCTGTGACGGCAATCTCAATAAAGGAATTTCGACGCACAGCACCGATACCCACCTGAGAGTTATCAGGGGAGTAGTGCACGGCGTTGGCAATGAGGTTGTTCAGTGCCACAACGAGACGATCTGCATCTCCATAGATGACGGCGTCCAAGTCGCCACCAGAAACCAGTTTGATCTTCTTGGCTTTGGCCACAACACGGTTCTGGTCGACTGCCTTGTCGATGATGGATTCCACCGTGATGGGGACGAACTCTGCGAGTGCACCTTCCCCTTGCAGGCGAGAAAGTTCAAT
>JALQVI010000155.1 GCA_023260395.1 Candidatus Nanopelagicales bacterium | reverse complement strand
ACAGGTGTTTTAAATTTTCCACCTTTACCAAATTTTTCAGCAACTACTGTTGAGTATGGATAAACTGTTGAAGATCCAACAATTTTAATTTGATCTCTTGAATAACTTGTTGTTGTAAAACTTAAAGCTAACAAAAGTCCAAAAAATAAACTTATTAACTTATTCATATTTTTCCTTTTTATTATTTGTTAATATATGAGCTTATTTAAGTTCAATTTTTAAAAATTTTATTAAAGGAAAGTTAAAGTTTTATTACAAAGACTAACTTTTCAGTTGTATTATAAAGACTTAAATTTGATATCTATTGTCGTTCCTTGATTTTCAACACTATTTATTAGCATTTCAGCTCTATGCTGGGTAACTAAATGTTTAACAATCGCAAGACCTAAACCAGTACCACCTACACTTCTACTTTTACTTGGATCCACAGTAAAAAATCTTTCAGTAATTCTGTGTATTGATTCTTTAGGAATACCAATTCCATTATCTGCAACTGATATGATATTTAGGTCATTTTCTTTTTTAGCCGTAATAATTATCTCTTTATCTTTTTTATCATTATACTTTATTGAATTATCAATAAGGTTTGTAAATATTTCAATTAATTTATCCTTATCTCCGATTATCTTAAAATCATCAATTTTATTAAATTTTAATTTGATATTATTTTTACTAATCATTTTATCATAAGTTTTGATGATATAATCAATCAACTCTATTAAATCGATTTCATGAGTTGGTCTTATATGTTCCTGTAATTCTATTTTTGATAATGAAAGTAAATCTCTAATTAAGTTTTCCATTCTTTCTGATTGAG
>JALQVI010000154.1 GCA_023260395.1 Candidatus Nanopelagicales bacterium | reverse complement strand
CTTGCTTTATGGAATCCCGCACGTATTGACCGCTCACTCTCTGGAACCACGACGACCATGGAAAGCCGAACAACTCGGCGGCGGTTACCGGATTTCGAGTTGGGCCGAAAAAACTGCCTACTTGGCAGCCGACGCAATCATCGCAGTGAGCAACGGGATGCGAAATGACATCTTGGATTGTTACCCAGACGTCGATCCGACCAAGGTGCACGTTGTGTACAACGGCATCGACACTGACGCAATCTCGCGCGTTTCGGACAATTCCGCACTCACTAAGCATGGAATTGATTCGCAACGACCTTACGTATTGTTCGTTGGTCGAATCACTCGACAAAAAGGCATCATGCATTTGTTGCGTGCTGCCGAACAACTGCCGCCTGAAGTTGCGCTCGTGCTGTGCGCGTCCTCTCCTGACACACCCGAGCTTGGACAAGAAGTTTTTGATCAAATTGCAAAACTTTCGGCAACGCGCACTGGCGTTCATTGGCTTAAAGAGCAATTGCCTCGACCTGAACTTGTTCAAGTACTTTCACATGCCGCTGTATTTGCCTGCCCTTCGATTTATGAGCCATTGGGCATCGTGAACCTTGAGGCCATGGCCTGTGAAGTGCCTGTTGTGGCATCTGATGTCGGCGGCATTCCTGAAGTTGTTGTTGATGGCGTCACCGGCACTTTGGTGCACTATGACCAAGATGACACTGAAACCTTTGAGAATGGCATAGCCACGGCTCTTAGTCTTGTAGTAACTGACCCAGACTTGGGACAGCGCATGGGTCAAGCGGGCCGACAACGAGCTGTAACTGAATTTGGCTGGGATCGGATCGCAAAAGAAACAATT
>JALQVI010000153.1 GCA_023260395.1 Candidatus Nanopelagicales bacterium | reverse complement strand
TGTTTCCTGGACATAGAAGTAGTATAACTAATATTAGACCGATTGTTGACGCAACATCTACTGTAACTGTCAAAAGCAGAGAACGATTAGCTGATAATCCAACAGAATCTTCAACGTCTAGTATGGTTGCTAGTGGAGATAATCCAGTTAGACAATCTGGTCGTTATTTTAGATTTAAAATAACAACACCATCTGGTTCAGTTTGGACTCATGCACAAGGGGTAGATATAAATGCCTCAAGAATAGGATTGAGATGACAGATAAAACTGATATAGATAATGTTAGATACAGTTTTGAAACACAAGAGTTTTTCCAAAGGCAAATTGAAGAAGCTCTCAACGAATTAATTAACGAAAAAAACAAAGAAAACAATAAAGCATATGCTTGGTTTATAGGAGATTAGATGCCAACAAATATTAAAGATTATTCAACTACACAAGCTAGTAATACATCACTAAATAGTATTAGTGTTGCTGAAGGTATGTTACCTTCTAATCTAAACAATGCTCTTAGAGCATTAATGAAGAATACTAGAGATTGGTATAATGAAGCTGAATGGATTGAGTATGGAGATGGTACAGGTTCTTATACTTCATCTTACGCATCAGCTACATCATTTACAATTGCAGGTGCAGACGTAACAGGTGTCTATCATGCAAACAGAAGAATTAAAGTTATAGCTCCAACTCCAGGAACTATTTATGGAACAATTAGTTCATCATCGTTTTCTACAAATACAACAGTCAATGTAACTTGGGATAGTGGTAATTTATCTAATGAAGCTATTACAAATATTTTTATTGCAGCAATATCAAAAGATAATACATCTATTCCAGATTCAGTT
>JALQVI010000152.1 GCA_023260395.1 Candidatus Nanopelagicales bacterium | reverse complement strand
AATGGATTAATTTGGTCTAGTTGTTCACCAGATTTTGGTATCCAAGGTGTCATAGATCGCTTTAAACAAATTGAACCTAAAATTTTAGTTACGTGTGATCAATATAATTATAATGGAAAAAAAATAGATATCTTAAATCGTATCCCAGCTATTTTGGAAGCAATACCTTCAATCAAGAAAGTTATTGTTTTTAATTATGATAAGAATGAAAGCTCAAATCATGAATATGAGAATGTTTATAAAATTTTAGAAACATCTAATTTGAATGAAGAGTTTGAGAAGTTTGAGTTTAACCATCCTGTATATATTCTTTATTCCAGCGGAACTACAGGAGTGCCAAAATGTATAGTTCACGGAAGTGGGAATGCATTAATTGAACAAAAAAAAGAGTTATCTATTCATTGCGATGTAAAAGAAAATGACCGTGTATTTTATTTCACAACAACAGGATGGATGATGTGGAATTGGCAAATCGCCGCTTTATCATGTGGAGCTAGTATTTATCTATATGATGGATCTCCATTCTTCCCTTCAATTGATAGATTAATAGATTATGCATCAAAATGTAAATTTACCTTGTTTGGTGTTGGGGCTAAATATATTGATCATTTAAAAAATGAAAAATTTGACTCAAAAAAATTTGACTTATCAAATCTTAGAACAATCACCTCAACAGGTTCACCGTTAGTCAGTGAAAGTTTTGATTACGTTTACAAACATATAAAGCAAGATTTACATTTATCATCTATAAGCGGAGGAACAGATGTAGTTGGCTGTTTGGTTATTGGTAATATTTTTCAACCTGTTTTTTCTGGAGAAATTCAAGGATCTAGTCTTGGTATCGATATTGATATTTTTGATGATAGT
>JALQVI010000151.1 GCA_023260395.1 Candidatus Nanopelagicales bacterium | reverse complement strand
AAACTGGTATTTACCTCTTCCGGCAGAGTCTTCGCTGTCGTTTTGATATCTATCAGGGATGTTATTGCTTTCTATCTCTCCGACATTATTCATAAAGCTTTTAAGATTAATTAAGTCTTTATCATCTAGCTGTCTTTTCTTTGCCTCAATACCAAGGACTTGATCTAACGGATTACTCATAATCTATTACCTCGCCTTCTATGGCTTCTGGGTTTATTGTCGTATCTGTTACGCCAGAAATGGTTATGTTAACCGTAGGTCTGCCACCCATCTTGTCTTTATCAAACGCACTTACGGGTAAAATCCTCTCCACAATCAACTTCCAAGCCGCAGCCTGGTTCTTGTGGTCGTCATCCATAGCCGCATTAAAGATAGAGTTGATTACCGCAGGGGTATCCCTTCTAGCAAGAAACCTTTGTTTCATCTCTATCATTGCAGAATGGTCGCCTTTAGGTCTACCTCTTCCTCTCTTGGGAGGAATTAGCTCATCCTTTCTTGGACGACCAACCTTTCTTTTTGGTTTGTCTGCATTGTCTTTCATAACAGGTTCGTATCTAGTATTGGTTAAATATTAATCACATTTAAACATGAGTTTTTATTATTGTCTATTTTTTGTACAACCGTATACGTTACGCGGGGTTGGGGAAAGTGGGTTTGGGTCTTTTTTTAAAATTACCTGCTGCAAATTTGGGTTCTAATTTCACCTCTCGCAAATTTGGGGGGCAACTATAACATTTCACACCCGCGCGTACCCCTCCCCGTCCCCTCAATCGACCCCAGGTGGTGAGATTCGCCAAATAGTGGTGAGATTCGCCAGGTGGTAGGTGTAAGGGTGAGATAAGCAGCCTATACACCCATCTATACGCCACCTATAAC
>JALQVI010000150.1:341-889 GCA_023260395.1 Candidatus Nanopelagicales bacterium | reverse complement strand
CAACTCCTACAGCTGATCTTGTAGATTTTTCACTAAAGTATTCTGAAAGTTTATCTGTGAATCCGTTAAGAACTTTAGCGTGATCTCCAAAACCTTCATTAGCATTTACAAAACCAATAACATTCACAGGCTGCAAGTTATCAATAGACCCGTGTTTTTTAATTGTTGCAATTGTAAGTTCAGCGCATAACTCTGCTGCTTTATAAGCTTCATCTATTGATATTTCAGTTGGCACCTTTCCTATATATTTTTTTTGTTCTGTAATAGGTACATGTCCAGATGTGTAAACATAGTTTCCAATTTTTTTATAGGTTACATAATTTCCAATTGCTTCCGGAGCGATTGGAAGATTGTTATCCATTATTTAATAGATTTCCAATAAGATCTACAACTCTATTTGAGTAACCCCATTCGTTGTCGTACCAACATACAACTTTGACGTGATTTTCGTCTAATAATTGTGTAGAAGATGCATCATAAATACTTGAATGTGGATTATTTAATATATCGGTAGATACAAGAGGAACTTCAGAGTACTCTAAAATACC
>JALQVI010000150.1:0-331 GCA_023260395.1 Candidatus Nanopelagicales bacterium | reverse complement strand
TTACAGCTTTATTTACATCATCTATAGAAACAGATTTTTCTAACTCCACTACTAAATCAACTACACTTCCATCTGGCACAGGAACTCTCATTGCCATCCCGTCTAATTTACCATTCAATTCAGGTAAAACCATACCAACTGCTTTAGCTGCACCTGTTGAAGTAGGAATTATATTTTGGGTAGCACTTCTGCCTCTTCTGAAGTCACTATGTGTTGTTTCGGCCAGTGCCTGATCATTAGTATATGCATGAACGGTAGTCATAAGACCAGATTTGATTCCAAAATTATCATCCAGTACTTTAGCTATAGGGGCTAGACAGTTTGTAGTACA
>JALQVI010000014.1 GCA_023260395.1 Candidatus Nanopelagicales bacterium | reverse complement strand
GTTGACGTTGATTGCAGGGAACTTGAGTTCGCCAGCCTTGAACATTTCGTAAAGGCGATGAACACCAGTTGTGGTTTCTTCGGTTACGCCGAGGATGCCAGCGCCAATTTTGGTCCAACGAGTTGCATCTTCGGTAAGTGACTTCTGAAGAAGTGAAAGCACAACGCCGAATTCTTCGGAGTCAGCGCCAGCAGGATCTGGAACGAAACCAGCAGCTTCATATTCAGCGCCCTTGTGAACGAGCATGGTTGCGTCGCCACCGTCATCAAGAATCATGTTCGGGCCGGCTTCGCCTGGCCACAACAGTGCCTGTTCGGTGCACCACCAGTACTCTTCGAGGGTTTCGCCCTTCCATGCATAAACAGGAACACCTGTAGGTGCATCGACGGTGCCTTCAGGACCAACAACAACTGCAGCAGCAGCGTGATCCTGGGTCGAGAAGATGTTGCACGATACCCAGCGCACATCAGCACCGAGCGCCACAAGGGTCTCGATCAACACTGCGGTCTGGATGGTCATGTGAAGTGAGCCCATGATGCGAGCACCCTTGAGTGGCTTGCTGTCGCCGTATTCGGCGCGCATAGCCATGAGGCCTGGCATTTCGTGCTCGGCAAGACGGATTTCGTTACGTCCGAATTCAGCTAGCGAGAGATCAGCGACTTTGTAGTCATTTGGTGAAAGCGTCATGAAAGATGCTCCTCGTGAAAAGTGGATACAGGTTTCTTGCGCGCGATTCACGAGGCTTCGTTGTGTGCGGCAGTTCTATTGTGCCACAGCGACGAACTATTGCCTTGTGTTGGGCTAGGCGCTAATTACTTAATTACGCGTGGTTCGATTTCAAGGTCGATGCCGAACTGCGACTTCACTCCAGCCGTGATGTGCTCGGCCAATTCAATGACATCGGTTGCGGTCGCCTGTCCCCTGTTGGTTATAGCCAAAGTGTGCTTAGTCGACAACGTTGCCCGGTCATTCAGTCCGAAGCCTTTTGCAAAACCCGCGTTCTCAATGAGCCAAGCGGCACTGACTTTAAATAAGCCGTCCGGCTGTTCCCATGCAGGTGCACCTTCAGGAGCTTGCCCAACGCGAGGATTAAGGAAGAACGATCCAACACTCCATGTGTCATGGTCTGCAGGGTTGATGACCATGCCCTTGCCGTTACGCAGTTCAAGGACAGCGCTTCGCACATCGCTCATAGGGACGCGTGCACCTTTATCGACGCCTATCTTGTTCGCCAGTTCATCAAACTGAATCGGGGCTGAAAGAGTTCCTAGTGGAAATTGAAATACAACAGATAACACAACCCATCGCTTGGGGTGTTGCTTCAAGATTGAATCGCGATATGAAAATTCACAGTTGCTTGCAAATAAAGTGTCAATAGTTTGCGTCTCGCGGTTCCATGCACGTACTTGAGCAATCGTGTCGCTGACTTGCTGTCCGTAAGCGCCAACATTTTGCAGTGGTGTTGCGCCAACAGTTCCTGGCACGCCGGAGAGACCTTCGATACCGGTCCAACCGTTAGCGACAGCCGTTGCAACTAGATCGTCAAGTGAATGTCCTGCTTGCACAGTCACCCAAGCACCCGCACAGACTGATGGATCATTATCGATACCAGTTGATGCGATGCGCAGCACATCGCCTTCGAAATCATCAGCGATGATGACATTGCTGCCGCCACCCAGAATGAAAAGTTCACGTCCTTCGGCATCTGCAGAATTAACGGCGCCGATAATTTCGGCTTCCGTCGTAGCCTCGATAAATGCGCGTGGCTGACCACCAATGTGTAACGAGGTGTAATCAGCAAGCCGTGTCATACGACAAAACTATCTAAGCCAGGCGAACAGTTGCGCGGGCTTGGCCCAGAACGGTTTGGCCATCGAATGTGGCGCTGAGATCAACGCGAACCGTGCCATCGTCATTGATTGCAGCTACTTTGCCGCCAAATTCAACAACTACGCCAGCGCCAGCAGGAACAACTACAGGGCGGGTCATGCGCACGGTGTAATCAATAACAGCAGTTGGATCAGCAACCCAGTCGGTTACGACCTTGATAGCGCGACCCATCGTGAGCATGCCATGTGCAATCACATCTGGCAGCCCAACGGACTTTGCGAATTCTTCTTCGCGGTGAATTGGATTCATGTCGCCAGATGCATGCGCGTAAGCAACTAGATCTTCGCGAGTGAACGTCATTGAGAGTGACGGAAGTTCATTGCCAACTGTGACGTCAGCTAAAGCAATGCGCGCTGCCATTATTCGTCACCTCTCACAACGAGCTTTGACCAACCGGTCACGACTAGTTCACCAAGTGAAGAAACTTCGGTGCGAAATGTTGCGATGTCATTGTTGCCAAGTGCCTTGATGTCTTCGACAACTGTTGTGACAACAAGTTCGTCGCCAACAGCAATCGGACGCACGTATTCAAAACGCTGGTCGCTATGAACAACGCGGGTGAAATCCATGTTCAAGGCTGGATCATGAAATGACTTTTCCATCGCGGCCATCGTCACAACGATTGGAAAAGTTGGTGGAGCACAAACAGTCGCGTGCCCGAAGGACTGCGCGACTGTTTGGTCTACATAAATTGGATTGTCATCACCGATTGCCAAAGCGAAGTCGCGAATGACAGCTTCTGTGACAAGTAACGAATCAGATGCCGGGTACTGATGCCCGATCATCTCGCGATTCATGCTCACGAGAAATTCTCGCTAGTTAACTAGCGAGTTTCTTTGTGAACGGTGTGCTTGTTGCACTTAGGGCAATGCTTCTTGATCTCGAGGCGATCTGGATCGTTACGACGATTCTTACGCGAGATGTAGTTGCGATCTTTGCAGTCTTCGCATGCCAAAGTGATCTTTGGGCGGACGTCGTTGCGAGCCATGTGCTTGCCTTTCGTTTGATAGCCACGCATTCTGCGTAACTATTGTCTTGACGGTACCGAGGGCCGGACTTGAACCGGCGACACAGCGATTATGAGCCGCTTGCTCTACCAAGCTGAGCTACCCCGGCTTAAGTTCCGTGATTTCTCACGTCTCTCGAGCCCCCTGTCAGAATCGAACTGACGACCTCTTCCTTACCAAGGAAGTGCGCTACCACTGTGCCAAGGGGGCGTTGGACCACTACACAAACTGCATAGTTCGCCTGCGATAGCGTACCGAATAACCCCCTAACCCGTGAAATCGGGAAGGCGGCATTCAAGGAACGACCCCATGAAATGGGCAGTTCTGGTGATGGATTTAGCCTTTCGGCGCCATTACGCTGAGCAAGTCATAAATGACGTGTGAGGCTGCCACACCTGTGATTTGGCCCCAATCGTAAGCCGGAGCGACCTCGACGACGTCAGCTCCCACAATGTTCATGTCGCCAAAAGAGCGGATAACACTGAGCAATTCGCGACTGGTGAGGCCACCGGCTTCGGGAGTTCCGGTTCCTGGGGCATGCGATGGGTCCAGCACGTCGATGTCAATCGAGACGTACATCGGGCGATCTTGGACGCGGGCATGGATCTTTTCAATCGCTCCTTGAAGTCCGATGCTGTCGAATTCAACGGTCGAGAAGATCTCGAAGCCAAGGCTGTTGTCTTGATCCAAGTCGCTTGCCGAATACAGCGGGCCTCGGATGCCGACGTGCATCGAGCCTTCGCGGTCGATCAATCCTTCTTCGGACGCGCGACGAAATGGAGTTCCGTGTGTGTAATCCGCGCCAAAGTACGAATCCCACGTATCAAGATGAGCATCAAAGTGCACAACACTGATTGGGCCGTGCTTGGCAGCCATCGTTCGAAGCAACGGAAGTGCAATTGTGTGGTCGCCACCAATTGTGATGAGTCGACCGGCTCGTTCATGCAAAGCCCGACTGCCACGTTCAATCATTTTCAAAGCGTCTTCGATATCAAATGGGTTCGCTGCGATATCACCGGCGTCAACAACCTGTTGTGAGGCAAATGGGTGCGCCTTTGTCGCAGGGTTGTATGGACGAAGCAAGCGCGATGACTCACGTACATGTGATGGACCGAATCGAGCACCAGGACGGTAGCTCACTCCGGTATCGAAGGGCACACCTACAAGCGCGACATCAACATTGCTGACGTCATCAATGAATGGCAATCGAGCAAACGTAGAAATACCTGCGTAGCGCGGCACTTGAGTTGCATCTACTTGCCCAGTGATGTCACCTGTGTGAATGCGCGGAATCTGTTGGTCAGTCATGTTCGTCCTCCTCTAACGAGAGTCTAAGGAGCAAGACATAACTTGAATCGATTATTACGCTGAGTCGCGAACGATTAATTCAGTTGGCAAAATCCTCGAGAATGTTTCTTCCCCCGCAAGTTTTTGAATCATCAACTCAGCAACTGCTTCACCCAGTTCGGTGATGTCCTGTCGAATTGTTGTCAAAGCAGGGCGTGTTGTTCGTGCAATGAGGGAATCATCGAAACCAACTACTGCAACATCATCTGGAATCTTGCGTCCAGCTTCTTCGAGCGCCGCCATGGCTCCGACTGCCATGAGGTCATTCGCCGCAAATACGCCATCGAATTCAACTCCGCGCGAGAGTAGAACTCGCATTTGCTCAATGCCGCTTTCGTGCGAGTAGTCGCCATAAGCAACCAAATCATTGTCCGGCTCGATACCAAAGTCGCGAACTCCTTGACGATAACCATCTAGACGTTGACGCGCTGCACTTGCATTGATGTCGCCTGTAATGCTGGCGATTGATTTACAGCCGCGTTGCAGCAAGTGGTGAGTTGCTTGGCGCGCTCCACCAAAATTGTCGGAGTCGACATAGGTGAAGTCTGCGCTAGATAGCGGTGTACCTGCAATAACAACCGGAAGCCCACGCGCTGCAAGTTTGGAAACGAATTCTTCGGAATGCAATTGGAAAAAGATTGCGCCATCGACATCGCCGCTGTTCAAGTAGTGCGCAATCGCACCAGTTGGACTTGTCATGTTCGAGACCATCAAGAGCGTTTGCAATTCCGCAGTCTGCAGCACGCGACTAACGCCAGATGAAACAGCCGACCAGAACGGATCATTAAAGACGCGCATATCGTCATCGATGACCACTGCAATGAGTCCAGTACGACCTGAAGCTAATGCGCTCGCAGCACGGTTTTTACGATATCCAAGAGCTGCAACAGATTCGAGTACGCGCTTTGCGCGATCAGGATGCACTCGCTCGTCGCCGTTGAGAACGCGCGACACCGTGGCCTGGCTAACACCAGCGTGACTACTGATTTCAGCGTACGTTGGTCGATCTTGCGTAGACACGGTCGCCCTTCCTCGAGAAAAGGTGAACGATGCACAACTTCGTTCCTTACATTTCCAGCCTATCGGACACCAAACTGCCGAAACCACTGCGTATAGGTAACGTTGTGGCATGGCACGCATCCTTTGGTTTAGGCGCGATTTGCGTATTCACGACAATCCCGCCTTAGTTGCCGCCACAACTGCCGCGTATGCCGATGGCGATGGCGTTGTTATTCCGGTCGTGCTCATTGACCCGGCTTTGTGGCCAACGTGGGGTGTTGCGAAACAGGCCTACTTGATTGATTCGCTCAAGGCACTCGATGCATCTCTTGGCGACAACTTGCTCATTCAACATGGCCGCGCCCAAGACGTCATTCCAGCAATCGCGAAAAAGTTTGACGTCAAGGGCGTTCATTACGCTGCGGATTATTCGGAATACGGCATCAAGCGTGATGGTGAAATTGCTGAATCACTCGCTGCACTCGGAATTGA
This sequence comes from Candidatus Nanopelagicales bacterium, assembly GCA_023260395.1. Classification (GTDB taxonomy): domain Bacteria; phylum Actinomycetota; class Actinomycetes; order S36-B12; family UBA5976; genus UBA5976. Next base: position 26,544 of record JALQVI010000014.1, on the reverse strand, counting down.
ATTCGAGGCAACGGGCTCCGGCTATGCAGTTGCGCCTGGTCGAGTCACAAAAGACGACGGGACGTTCTACAAGGTTTACACCCCGTTCTATAAGCGCTGGGTTGCTCACGGTTGGCGTATGCCGGCCGCCGATCCAGAAAAGTGGCCGACTTGGGCGCCGCCTGAAACGTGCGACGGCTATCCCGATCGTCCAAATACGGGAACTATCCACATTCCACCGGCGGGCGAACAAGCTGCACTCGAACGATTCGAATGGTTCTTAGAAAACGCTGCGACGAATTATCAAGACAATCGAAACATCCCAGCAGTCGATGGCACTTCTCGACTAAGCATCGCGTTGAAATGGGGCGAAGTTCATCCTCGAACGTTGCTAGCTCGCTTGGATGAATCTCCAGGTCACGAAACTTTCCGCAAAGAAATCGCATGGCGTGAGTTCTATGCCGACATCGCATTCAATCGTCCCGACACAATCGAGGAATACTTCAACCCGCTCTACACAGCAATGCGTTATGACTCTGGACCAGAAGCAGATACAAAGTTTGCAGCCTGGTGTGACGGCATGACCGGCTTTCCTTTCGTCGATGCAGGTATGCGTCAACTCAAAGCAGAAGGGTGGATGCATAACCGCGTACGCATGGTGGTTGCTTCATTCTTGGTTAAAGACCTGCATCAAGAATGGACTCGAGGAGCACAATACTTTTTCGACATGTTGCTAGATGGCGACTTGGCAAGCAACAGCCATGGGTGGCAATGGACCGCAGGTTGTGGAACTGATGCGTCGCCGTATTACCGCGTGTTCAATCCGATTGGCCAAGGTGAAAAGTTTGATCCCGACGGCGAATACATCCGCAAGTACGTGCCAGAGCTCGCGCATCTCAACGGAAAAGACATTCACCAACCGTGGACTGTGCTTGGCGGTTTAGACCACGGCTATCCGGCGCCAATTGTTGATCACGCCGTCGAACGACTTGAGGCGCTCGCACGCTTGGCTGAGTTGCCCAAGGGCGCACAAAAACCGCCGTATCCTGCAACGGATTAGTTCGCCGTCTTTCAACAACGCGACACGTGCACTCGCTCTGGGTAGCGTGGACACATGAGCGAAAATTCCACAGCCACTAAACCTGCTGCCGGTTGGGCACCGATGTTCATTATTGGTCTGGGCGTTGCCTTGATCATCATGGATGCCACAATTGTGAACGTCATTCTGCCAAGCATCATTGCCGATCTGAAAATCAGTTCTATTGATGCTGAATGGGTCAATGCAATTTACTCTTTGACCTTCGCGGCTTTGCTCATCGTCATGGGACGTCTTGGCGACCGCTTTGGTCGAGACAAAATCTTTGCACTTGGCGGCGTTGTGTTTGGAGCCAGCAGCATTTTGGCGGCAAGTGCAACGACCGGTTCACTATTGATTACCGCTCGTGCACTTCAAGGCATCGGTGGCGCAATGATGTCGCCAACAAGTTTGTCGATTGTTAATGCGCTTTATCGTGGCAAGAGTCGAGCAATTGCATTCGCAATTTACGGCTCGATTATTGGTGGCATGGCCGCGGTTGGTCCACTGATGGGCGGTTGGTTAACCCAGACATTCAGTTGGCACTGGTCGTTCTGGATTAACGTGCCCTTCGCGATTGTGATCGTGTGGGGAACGTGGAAGTTTGTTCCATCGTCAAAGGCCGAGGGTGAAGTTGGTGCTCCGGACTGGACTGGCGCTGTACTAAGCACTGTTGGCATCGCCGCTCTCGTCTTCGCACTCATCGAAGGCCGTAATTACGGCTGGTGGAACTCAACAACCGATCATGATTTCTTAGGGCGTACGTGGGCAACTGGTTCACTCTCCCCTGTTGCTTTTGCGTTCATCATTGCGGCTATCACGCTCGTTGGCCTGTACGCATTTGAAACTCGTCGAACCTCAGCAGGTAAATCGGCACTGATTGATTTTGATTTGTTCAAGATCAAAACTTTCGGCCTTGGTAGTTTCGCTGGATTGATCATTAGCCTCGGCGAATTCGGCATTCTGTTTTCGCTGCCGCTCTTTATGCAGAGCGTTCTCGGCTGGTCTGCACTCGGCGCTGGTGGATTGCTAGCAACTTTGGCAGTTGGCGCCTTCGTTGCAGCTCCAACCGCGGCTCAACTCGCCAACAAGCGCAATCCTCGATTCGTCATGCAACTTGGACTAACTCTAGAAATCCTTGCCATTCTTGGAATTGCTCTGACCATTTCACCTGAATCTTCGGGTTGGGTCCTTGGAACATGGCTATTCGTATACGGCCTGGGCGTCGGCTATTCGACAGCTCAACTCACTGGCTTGATTCTTTCTGACATTCCTGTTGAAAAGAGCGGTCAGGCATCGGGAACTCAAAGCACCGCGCGCCAGATTGGTGCGGCAATGGGTACTGCCATTCTCGGCACAATCTTGTTTGTCAGTTTGCACAACAACACACAAGCAAATCTCGATGCGCACGATTCGAGCATGTGGCCATCAGCGACATTTACTTCGCAAGTTGCGGACTTGGTGGAAAGTTCAGCTGGCACAGTGATTCCTCACCTTGGCGAAATGCCACAGATTCCTGGCAACACTGTCGAAGTCGTTCAAACCGAATCTGAAATTGCATTCGCTGATGCGATCACAACTGTTGGTTACGCTGCAGCATTCTTCTTATTGCTCGGTTTGCTTGCCTCGCTTGCACTACCACCAGGTGATGCACATTCGCGCGAGACCGAAGAAACGGATGAAAGCAAAATCATCCACGACTTCGAGTAACTACAACGTGGGGTTGCGTGCGTCGTAATCCATAAATGTGGGATGCCACTTGATGAGTGCACCCATGAGTGCGACGCACATAACTCCACCAGAAATTACCGAGAACGCTTCGCCCGCCAATGCTGCGACGGCACCGGCTTCGAAGTCGCCAAGCCTTGGCCCACCAGCAACAACTACGGTGAATACTCCTTGTAGTCGCCCACGATATTCATCAGGTACCGCGGCCTGCAGCATCGTGGTGCGATACAGCGCGCTGATGTTGTCGCCTGCGCCAGCTAAAGCCAAAAACAGCAACCCAGCCCACAGTTGATGAGTGAAACCAAACGCAGCAATTGCACAACCCCAACCAACGATGGCCCAAGTAATTGCCGCTCCTTGTCGATTAACGCGAGTCAGTGGCCCAGAGAAAATCGCCGAGATCGCTGCGCCAAAAGCCGGTGCGGCGGTGAGCATTCCAACTCGCATGGCCGTGCTGCCAATGGAATCGGAATACCAGTGATGTGCGATTGCTGGAAACAACGCACGCGGCAAACCAAAGACCATCGCAACAATGTCGGCATAAAACGTCATTTGAATATTGCGCTTACCTTTAAGGAACGCAAAGCCCTCTTTAACGCTGGCAAGGCCTGGTCGTGATGGCGCTCCGGCCTGTGGTGGCAATGACGGCAACGCCCACATTGCCCACACCATTACGAGATATGCCAAGACATCAACAAAGTACGCAGTCGAAACTTTCCCTGTCACGCCAATCAAGATTCCGCCAAGCAGCGGGCCAGCAGTAAAGCCGATATTCCACGACAACATCGACAACGAATTTGCAGATGCCAATCGCTCACGCGGCACAATACGAGGGATGATCGATTGTCGCGCTGGATTACCCGCAGCGAAAAACGAAGATGCCATTGCGACAAGTAAGTAGAGGACAATTACTTCAGTGTTACCAAATACAGCTTGCGCTAATAGCAACGCGCTCGTTGTTGTCATTCCAATGGCAGAAATCAGCCCAATCTTTCGGCGATCATACGAATCTGACATTGCGCCGCCAAAGAGTCCGAGCGACACGAGTGGAATGAGTTGGAATAACCCAACAAGCCCAACAGCAAATGACGAGTGCGTCAGGTTGTAGACCTGGATGCCCACTGCAACTGAGGTCATTTGTTGGCCGATGTTACTGATGGAAACTGCCGTGAATAGTCGACGATAAGCAGGGATTTCACGCAATGGCGAGAGATCAATCATCAACTTGGGCACATGCTGACTCTGCCACAAACCCATCTGCCGTGATGGTTTGTCTCACTACATGGCAAAGCTCGCAATGATGCGCGAGACTAGGGAACGTGACTGAACTTCCTGACGTATCCGTGATGCGTATTAGCTATGACCGCGACCAGCTACTCGAATCTGATTTAGCGGCTACGCCACTTGAACAATTTCAACGCTGGCTAGCAGACGCTGTTGCTATCGGCACCGACAAGTTGATTGAACCAAATGCCATGGTGCTTTCGACTGTTTCCGCGAACTCCGAAATCTCATCGCGCTCAGTATTGCTCAAAGCGATTGATGAACGCGGGCTAACGTTCTATACAAACTACGGATCACGCAAAGCTGCGGAAATTGCAGCGCATCCACAAGTCAGTGTGGTGTTTCCTTGGTACCCCTTGCATCGGCAAGTAGCCGTTCAGGGTCGAATCACGAAAGTTTCGCGCGAAGAATCTTTCGCTTACTACCAAACACGTCCTCACCTATCCCAGCTCGGCGCCATTGCTAGCGCGCAATCGAGTGAACTAGAGTCGCGCGAATCGCTCGAAGCACGTATGGCTGAACTCGTCGAACAATACCCAGAAGGCGCCGAAGTTCCAATGCCAGATTTCTGGGGTGGGTATTTGATCGAAGTTGACACCATGGAATTTTGGCAAGGCCGTCGCTCTCGCTTACACGACCGCCTGCGTTTCATTTCACACGGCGACAACCATCGTCTGGATGACCCGAACGCCTGGCGAGTACAGCGCTATTCGCCCTGATTTCGCCTACTGGGCTGCGAAGCCTTTGCAGCGCACTTCCGCATTTCGGACATGAAATCTCATAATGTAGAACTTCGCTAAAATCATCGAGTGACTGAGTTTTCTGACATCAAAATTCCTAGCGAACTTCTTCCAGTAGATGGCCGTTTCGGCGCTGGACCCTCCAAAATTCGCTCCGAGCAATTTGACGCGCTCGCCGCAGTATCAAACTCGTTGCTTGGCACCTCGCATCGTCAGAAGCCCGTCAAGGCGCAATTCGCGCGCGTTAAAGCTGGGCTTGCTGAATTGTTTTCATTGCCCGAAGGATACGAAGTTGTTGTCGGTAACGGCGGCAGCACCGCATTCTGGGACATCGCGACTTTTGGTCTCATCCGCGATCGCGCACAGTTCCTCACCTTTGGTGAATTTGGTTCAAAGTTTGCAAGCAGCGCGAAAGCCGCACCATTTCTTTCAGATCCAGACATCATCAAGAGTGAACCTGGCGATGCGCCACAGTTCGTTGCCCAAGCTGGCATCGACGCGTACTGCACACCACACAATGAAACATCAACAGGTGTTGCAGTTCGCCCTTATCGCCCGGCTGGAATTGACGACGATGCACTCGTCATCATTGATGCCACATCTGGAGCTGGTGGCCTAGATGTCAACCTCTCAGATGTTGACGTGTATTACTTTTCGCCACAAAAATGCTTTGCCTCAGACGGCGGTCTGTTCATCGCAATCATGTCGCCAAAAGCAATCGCACGCGCCGAAGAAATCAAAGCAAGTGGCCGTTACATTCCACCGTTTCTTGATCTGGTTACTGCTATCGAAAACAGCCGTTTGGATCAGACCAACAACACTCCAGCTCTGGCAACCGTGTTCCTCATGGCAGAACAAATTGATTGGTTTAATGCCAACGGTGGTCTGAAGTGGACAAGTGCACGCACGGCCGAATCGTCAAACTTGGTTTATGACTGGGCACTTGCAAGTTCCCACGCAACACCATTCGTTGCCGATCCTGCAAAGCGCTCTGGCGTTGTTGCAACCATTGATTTTGACGACAGCATCGATGCCACATCGATTGCCAAAGTGTTGCGCAATAACGGAGTTGTCGATATTGAGCCTTATCGCAAACTCGGTCGTAACCAGTTGCGCATTTCCGTGTTCCCTGCTGTAGAACCAAGCGATGTTGCTCAACTTTTGAAATGCATTGACTTCGTCATCGAACAAATCAACGCGTAACTCATCGCAATGAGTGACTCCACTGCGCTAAAGCCAAACCGTGACTTTCCAACGCGGGTTGCTTACGCACAACTTGCCGCCTTCGGTTGGTTTGTTTTTGGAATGGGTCCCTCAATGCAGTTTCTTCGTGCTGATCTTGGGCTGACGCGCACGGTTTTATCGCTGCATAACATTGCCGGGTCAATCGGTTCAATCGGTGCTGGGCTATTCACTGCAGCCATCATCCGCAAAATTGGTCGAGGTCAACTATCCCGCTGGGCTTCCCTCGCACTGGTTGCCGGTATCGCTTTGTATCTGGGTCCTACAATTGCATTCACACTTCCTGGCGCTTTCCTTTGCGGTTTTGCAGGCATCACGGTTTTGCAGTGCAATTCAGCATTTCTCAATAGCCATCAGGGACTTGCAGCGCCGGCATCAATTAGCGAAGTCAATGCGCTCGCAGCTGGCATTGGGTTGGTGTCCCCAATTGTTATTGGCGCGTTCGTCAAGGCTGATGTTGGTTGGCGATCTGGAATTGCAATTGGTGCGGTCGCGCTCGTTCTTGTCGAAGTTTGGCGCGGGCGAGATGTCTCGGCATGGGGCGCTCCACGCAATAACGAAGAGCACGACGAAAATCACGATGCGCCAGGAAAAATGCCATCAAGTTTTTGGTGGGCATGTTTTGCTCTCGCTTTCACAACTGCGTGTGAGGCTTCGGTCCTCACTTGGGGTCCGGAGTTGCTTCGGCTACAGGCGGGCTTTACGCCAGCTTCAGCTACTCAGGCTCTCGGGCTCGTCGTTGGAGCAATGGGCCTTGGTCGTTGGTATGGCTCCGTGTTGATGGCAAAGTTCGACGTTGAAAAGATTTATCGACTTGCTTTGCTCGGCGCGTTCGTCACATTCATCGTGGTGTGGAGTTCACACAACAAAGCGTTATCTCTTGCTTTCCTGTTTATTTTTGGCGCCATGATCTCGGTTCATTTTCCGCTTGGTATCACACGTCTCATGCGTGCCAGCCATGGTCGACCTGACAAAGGTACGGCGAATTCCTCAATTGCATCTGGAATTGCCGCAGGCGTAGCTCCATTTTTGGTCGCAACTTTTGGCGACTTAACAAGTATCACCACGGCGTTTGTTCTCGTTCCAGCCGTGCTGGCTACCGCGTTAATCTTTGCTGTTCGACATCCTGTGCCACTAACGCCAGCTGCGTAATCAACCCAGTCATTTTTGCGGCGTCGAGATTTACTTCAGTTTGAAAAGCGATGAAGCAATCACCGCAAGGAACATGCCGACTAAAACAATGATCGTGACTGTGCGACGCATGCGTGGGCTCATGAGTACAACACTAAAGCAAAAGGGGCACATCCAAAGATGCGCCCCTTTTGTCTAGATAGTTTTAGCCGATACCCAAGAGTTCCTTGAGTGGGTGCACTGCGAAGTACAGCGTGAACGCTGCTGCAATGATCCACAACATTGATGGAACTTCCTTGGTCTTGCGAGCTGCAATCTTGATAATCACGTAGCTCACAACACCAGCGCCAATGCCGTTGGTGATGGAGTAAGTGAACGGCATCAAGATGATGGTGAGGAATGCAGGAATAGCGATTTCGTAATCTTCGAAATCAATCTTGCGAATCTGCGACATCATCAAGAAGCCAACGATTACCAATGCAGGTGCAGCGGCTTCGTAAGGAACGATCTTGGTTAGCGGTGCAACAAACATCGCGAGCAAGAACAGGCCACCAGTGACCAAGCTTGCAATACCGGTGCGAGCACCGTCTGCAATACCCGAAGCGGATTCGATGTATGCAGTGTTTGATGATGTGCCACCAAGACCACCGGCGATTGCTGAAACAGAGTCAACAGTCAGGATCGCGTTGAGGTGTTCGATATTGCCATCTTCGCCCATCAGGCCGGCTTCTTCAGAAAGACCAGTGACTGTGCCAATGGTGTCGAAGAAGTCGCTGAGGAGAAGCGAGAACACAGCAAGACCAGCGGCAAGTGCGCCTAGCGCAGTGAATGCGCCGAATAGATCAAGCTTGAAAAGTGGAGCTGGATTCACGAAGCCAAACAAAGTGTGTGGCACCGATGGAATGTTAAGTCCCCAACCGGTTGGGTTCTCTAGACCAGGCTTGCCTGGGTCGGTGTTTGCAGCACCAATGTGCTGGGTTGATTCCAGAATGATTGCAAGCACAGTTGTGACAAGCAGGCCAATAAGAATGCCGCCACGAACGCGAAGTGCAGTGAGCACAACGAGTAGGAGCAAACCAAATACGAATGTAAAGATTGGCCAGCCAGCAAGATCACCGTAAACAGCAAACGTGATGAGCGGAACGCCGCCACGCACGATACCGGCATCAACAAGGCCGATGAGTGCGATGAACAAACCGATGCCAGCACCGATCGAGTACTTCAATGCATCCGGCACGGCATGGAATACCGCGGTACGGAATCCGGTGAGCACGAGGACCAGAACGATGATGCCTTCGACAACCACGAGACCAAATGCTTGAGCCCAGGTCATTTGTGGAGCAAGACCGAAAGCAAGGAAGCCGTTCAAGCCAAGGCCAGCAGCAATCGCAATCGGGAATCGACCGTAGAGACCCATGAAGATGGTCATCAGACCAGCAATGAGCGCTGTTGCAGCAGCTACGAGCGAGATGGACTGAAGAACATCAGTACCGCCACCAGGGAAGTTACCGTTGACGTCCTTGGCAGTGCCAATGATGAGTGGGTTAAGAACCACGATGTACGCCATTGTGACAAAGGTGACGATGCCGCCACGTACTTCGGTCGCAAGCGTTGAACCGCGTTCGGTGAGATGGAACCAGCGGTCCCATGCGGGCACATTTTGTGCAGTATCAGTAGAAGCCATGACGAGAGACTAATGTCGTACCTGTGAGTAATTCCGCAGACTTCCCGAAGAACGAGGCAAAAAGTTCTCAAAGTAATGAACTTGAGCCACTTTCTGTCACTGGAATAACAACTGTCACAAAGGGCACCATCGTTTGGGCAGCCCTTCTCATCGTGGCCCTCATCGCGCGAAAACCCTTGATTGACCAGGGACGGGGCGATTGGATTTGGATTGCCGCAGCCGGCACCTTTCTGGGATTACTTGGAATTCGTTACACAAAACGACGTGCGGCTCGGATTGCAAGGAACGATTAAATGTCAGTGCTTCTGGGTCATGATGGGATTTCCAGCGAGTCATTGACTTCGCTGACGTTGGCTCACCTTGAAACACATACGCGTGTGACCTTGGCGCTACCAGCAAGCCCGCAAGATCTTGGAGTTTTACGTCAAGGTGCGTGGAGAACTGTTCACCCGACTGAAAAGACCAAAAATGGTCACGAAGCTTCCTATGAAATTGAACAAACCAGTCTCGAGCCTTTGTTATTTGATGGTCCTGACGAGAGTTTGGTTGCGTACGTCGCAAACCATCATTGGATTGCCGTTGACTCTGCTCTGCACATCGTGCTGAGCGGTCGATACGAAAATGGCCAGTTGCAACTTTCGCTGCAGGCAACTGGACCTCACATGAGCCAGCAACCTGAATCGCACATTGGATTGCGCTCTACCCCAGCAATCGAATCTGTGTTGAATCCTCAGCTTTCCAACGTGACATGGCAACGAATTGGTGCTCACGGATTTTCCACAACACTGTCGATTCCTAACATCGCATCGCAACAAGTCATTGACGATATCTTGAATCGCACAATGTCGTTTGAACTTACTGTTGGTGACCAACACGTTCGAACTCACACGAAGTTTTCTGGAGTTAAGTTCATTCCACAGGGTTCCACAGTCTCGTGGCAATGGCGTTATCGAAAATTACCGAAGCTTCTTAAGAAAGTTGCCTACAGATTCACTCGGGCATTTCTTCCCGTTCAGCACAACACATACTTTTTCCAAAGTTACTTAGCTCGAGCACTTTCCGATAGTCCCCGCGCACTGTACGAATATGTTGCAGCGCACGATGCGAATGCTCGCTTGGTATGGAGCTTGAATGACATCAACGTGCCCGTCCTGCCCAACACGACAACAGTGCGCCCTGGATCGCTCGCTCACTATTACTACTTAGCTCGAGCCAAATACGTCATTAGCAATACTGGATTGGCTGATGGATTTGAAAAACGTCCATCACAAATACATCTTCAGACTTGGCATGGCAGCCCAGTTAAGCGCGTGGGTCGCGACAAGGGACTTGATGATTCGCAGCGCAAAGTTCGAGGCGCTGGCGAAACGAAGAAGCTCACCGGCTTTGCTCGTCGAGTCAGCATGTGGGATTACCTAATTGCCGCAAACTCCTTGAGCGCCAAGGCTTTTTCCACCGCATGGCGATTCGGTGGCGAGATGCTCTGCATGGGTTATCCACGCAACGATGCACTATTGGATGCCGCATGGGTAGCGGAAAAACGTGCAACCGTTCGTCGCGAACTCGGCATCCCTAACGACCACACCGTGGCTTTATGGGCACCAACCTGGACCGACGATGCACGCAAGGTCGCTGGACGTCGCTTGTTCACTCTGCCGATTGATTTGAATGACGTTGCGCAAACCGAGAAGCTAACCATCTTGGTCAAGCTTCATTACTTAGTTGCTGACTCGCTTGATGATTCAGGTTTAGGAATTAAATTCATTAACGTTTCTGATTGGGATGACGTTAACGACCTATTCCCCGCAAGCGACGTTCTCATTTCGGATTTCTCTGGAGTTATTCCTGATTACGCGCTGACAAATAAACCTGTCATTATTTATTCGCCTGACTTCGACAAATACATGTCTACTCGTGGCACGTATGTCGATCTCGAAACGGCAGGACCTGGCCCTGTCGTTCGCACTCAAAGTGAATTACTTGAGCGGTTAGCAAACCTCGACTGGCAATCGGAATTCACTGAACAACGCGAAGCGTTTGCCGCGATTTATCGTGAGTATGAAACTGGCCATGCGTGCGAATCAATCATTCATCGCATCGTGAATGGACCTGCGCCACAACGTGGCGAATCACGTTTCAATTAATTAATGCTTGGCTCGTGCAAGTGCTTTTGTTCGCACATCTTGTGCAAGTTGCGTCCACGCAGCTGTGAAGTGTTTGCGGTCAACAAGTTCAGCAACCTTCATACCTTCGACTCCCATTAAGTCTTGTAATTCAGGATTGGTAAGCACTTGGATAATCCGGTCGGCTAAAGCATCCACATCATTGTCAGGAACGATGAAGCCACTGATGCCATCACGAATAACTGTGCGTGGTCCGTACTTCACGTCGTACGACACAACCGGGCAGCCTTGCAACAAACTCTCTGTCACTGCGAGCCCGAATGATTCACGGCGCGATGTCAGCACCGAACAACCCGCGGTGCGAAAAACCATTTCTGGATTGCCGGTGTAGCCACGGAAGTTCACAGCATCTGTGAGATTGAGTTCGGCCAGAATTCCCTCGAGGCGTTCTTGGTCACTGCCGGACCCCCAAATATCAAGATGTGCATCAGGCACTGCGGAAAGAACCTTGGGCAGCGCGCGGAAAACATGATCGAGTCGCTTCACATCAACCAGTCGTCCAACAGCCACAATTTTGTGACGGTCCCGCACGGCATCCGAAGGAGTCTCAATCTTCTTCACTACCGGGCGAATGGCTATGACTGGAAAGTCTTTGCCATAGCGTTCTTGCAAGTCTTCGCCCTGATCAGGAGTCGCACACACAACCGCATCTGGACGATCCGCAAACGGTTCGAGGCCCGTTTCCATACGCGGCGTGAGAACACCGAGCGCACCTTCACCTCGTTTGAGGTGATTTAAGTGCAGCACAAAAACTTTGCCGAGGTTGTCGGGCAGCTGTGCAACAACTGGATAGGTAATTGGCGAGTCGGAAAACACAACAGTTCCATCAGGAAGGTTGAGTTCGGTTAGCCATTGTGTGCGAGCCGAAACCATTGTTTGCGGTTCGGTATCCGAATACCTCTGAAACATCGTCATGATTTCTTCACCCGGGGCGCACCACTCGCGAATGATTGGATTGCGGCCAGTGTCGTACCAGACTCGCGTCTTGACGACGTTACTTTCAGTCTCTCGTTCAATTTCTGAAAGTAGTCGGCCAAAGGTGTCGTACTTCAATTCGTGTTGCATGCCATTGCCCATCGGCGTGATGACGTTTCGTGGCAATGGCTTTCGCAGCAATCGCATGATGACGTAATACGACATGTGCTTGACCCACGCGAATGCGATGTCAAACTTATTCATAGGCGACGTCCAGAATTTATAAATCTGGATTCCTTCGGGAATTGATCCACCGAGGGCACGCGCCAACATTTTCTGGCGATAGCGACCATATGTCAGGAGCGCAATGCGCACTTCCCAGCCAGATTCATGCATGGCTTGAAGCCGTTGAAACCACGCTTTACTTAAGCCGCCGCCATAAAGGCGAAATGCGCCATAAAGAAATAGGGCTACTGGCTTTTCTTGTGTCGGCACTCACCCATCGTAACTGAGCAAATCCGCAGTATCGGGTTCAATTCGTTCCCGAATGATGGCTTTGCAGTTGCCTGTTACTGCCTGATACTTTGCAATAAGTACGACACAACAAAGCAGGGACTTGATGATTTATCGCATCGGTAATACCGCGCTTTTCGTTACCCTGCTACTCATTTCAACAGGCACCATTGCCGATCAGCTCACTCGAGCATTTACCTTGTCACCAACTACGTATTTGGTTACGTGGGCAATCATTCTGGCAGTCGCGTTAACGATTTGGTACTACGTACTTGGCTCCGAACGTTCGTTCCACCTCCCCGAACTCAGCGAAATTTCTGGCTTAGCACGTCGACGCATTGCCATCACAAGTCTTGTTGCTCCCGTCCTTGCCTATTGGGTCGATAGAACACCCAGAGGCTTCGCAGAATCAGCGCTTGCAACGCTTACCACAATCTTCATCATCGTTGGTGCAGTGTTTGCCTGGCGACTACGAGCATCAGGACAACCTCAAGGCGAACCAACGCGCTCTACTTGGTTCTCGCACGCCAATGGATTGACGTTGGCACTCTGTGCATTTGTTGCCGCTGCCGCCGCTGGTGTCACCTATGTGCCGAATAACGATGACCACTATTACGTAAACATTGCGACCTACATATATGAACATGGCGTCATCCCAACCGGCGATACTGTTCTCAGCGATCAAAGCTTCCGAACATACGCACGCTCGTCTTCGTGGGAAGTGATGTGGGGCTCACTATCGAGACTCTTACACATCCATCCTGCGACTTTGCTCTACATTTTTTGGGTACCTATTGCCGCAGCTCTTTCGATTTTTGCCCTCGCCAAACTCCTCGAAGGGTTCAATCTTCGGCACTTAAAAACTGCGCTGATTACGAGTACGGCATTTCTTGTTTTTGATGGCGCAAATCGCTATTCATTTGGAAATTCGCAGGCCTCACACATTTGGCAAGGCAAAGCGGTTTACTTGGCGTTGATTTTGCCGTTGATGTTTGCCTACCTCATTCGCATCTTGACCAACTTCAGTACTCGTTTGGCGTTTTATTTGACTGCGCTGACGATTGCTTCTGTCGGCGCAACACCAACTGTTTTCATCACATCCGTTCCCATCCTTGCCGCCGGCTTACTTATTGCCCTTACGAACAAACAGCGTCGAGCATTCCTCGCTTTACTCATTCCGATGGGTTACTTATTCGCAGGTGGATTGCTCTTTAAATACGCACGAGCTCACAACTACGCGCCGAAGCCTGTGACAGGTAACAGCAACAGCCCCGACATCTACTTCATTAACCCGCCGACCCAGAAGTACATGCCAAGTGCCCACGACCTCTTGCATGAAATTGCACATCCATTTGCCTACGGCGCAGCGCTCACCATCGCCATCATTTTGGGGTGGCTCGCGATTCGTGTCAGTAACGCACGCACATTAATCGCTGTCTGTTTTGGATTTTTCGGCGTGCTGATTCTGCCTGGTGTGCACGAATTCGTTTTGAAGAACACAGGCAGCGCTTCAATCGGTTGGCGCTTCTTGTGGCTACTTCCTATACCTGCATTAATTGGGGCAACAAGTTCAACTCTTGTGCTTGGTGTTTCAAAAATAACGTCACGACCAACGCCACTAAATCTTGCGCTGGCAGGATCGTGGATTGCCTTAGTTACTGTGCTGCCACTCGCGACGGGATTGGTACCGTGGCGAATTCCATCATGGGAAAAAGGCGAGGCCTATGTAGCTAACCCAACCCATTGGCGCACGTACAAAGGCACAACCGAAACTCTCAAAGTTCTCGATGTCATCGCTGAACCTGGAGATATCGTGTTGGCTCCCATTGGAATTAGTTCTTCATTGGCTGCAACTACTACTCGCCTCTATACAGTTTCTCCGCGTGATGATTATGTCCGTCATGCGTTAGCCAGTGTGCCAGGCGAATTTCCCGAGCATCGGATTCAAATTGCCAAGTGGGTCGATGGCACATTGCAAGAAAAAGTCTCGCCGGGGCATCTCGCGCTGTCGATGTCACTCGTGCACGTGGATGTCGTATGTCTGAAACCAGAAATGCAAAAGAAATATATTCCATGGCTCAAGCAATTGGGTTATGTCCATGATGGTCACATGAATTTTTCACACAGTAAAAAATTCATGTGGTGCGGACGCACTGAAAAGTTTGATTAAACCTTAGAGCGATTCTAAATCGTGACCATCAGCATCAACGTCATCATCCGTTGTGGCATCAGGAGCTGAATCTTCGACTTCTTCGTCAGCAGACGAAATGTCTTGAACAACATCAGTGTCTTCGTCCAAGTGATCAATAACGTCGGATTCGTGTTCCGAGACATATTCATCTGGCGCATCATCCACAGCAATTTCTTCTGCGGTCTGCGATTCGACGACTTCTTCAGGTTCTGGATCTGCCACATAGTCAGCAAGACCACTGGCATCTGATTGTTCGTCTTGAACATCATCAATGACGAGATCTACGACAGGAACTGGCGAAGATTCTTCAGGACGTACCGATGAGTGAGCACCGCAACCAAAGTTCATGGCAACAATCTGACCATCGGCTGCGCCGAATTCATTCGCACACAAGCCGAATGCCTGACCAAGTGATCCGCCAAGTGCAACCATAAAGCCACAGGAGGAACAATTTGCTGGGGCATGCTTAGCCATTGCAGAGCGAGCACTATTGGCGCCATCAAACCAACGTGAAACTGCTCGTTCAAGTCCAAGCGGACTCAGGATTTGTTCGCGACCAAGTCCCATTTCCCACTGAGCTGGGTGAAGTGGTGCGAGGTCATCTGCTTGTTCATCAATGCCAGTAAAGCCTGCGGTCAAACGTTCGTCGGTTGGCAGCGTCGGCAACAAATCGCCTGCGCTCAAATCACCAGCTTCGACGCGCTCGGCCCATGGCTTCCATGCGGGTGGGACCAGCGCATCTGCACTCGGCAGCAAGTTAATTTCACTAACGGTGCATGAATCTTGACCGCTAATTGCTACTACTGAAACTGACCAGTACCAGCCTGGGTAGGCCGGATCGGTGCATGCGAAGGTGTGTTCAGCAATTGCGTATTCGTCGGTTGTTTCTTCGTTGGTTACTGCAAGGGCCTGCCCAACATGCTGCGCAGGGACGGTTTCAAGCAGGCCGGCGCGTGCAACATCTGTTGCATCGTTTGCCAAAGCAGTAATGGTCACGAAAAATCCTTAAAAGTGGGTAAATCGATCAAAGCGACTAGACGTCGATTTGATCGGCGACGCCACGAAGTACAGCAACCAATTTTTCGGTGTGCTTGTCATCTGGGTAGCGACCACGGCGCAAGTTGCCGGCGTAGTTGTCCAGCAACTTAATAACGTCTTCGAGGACGATGGCCATGTCTTCGGCATCCTTACGGTTGCCCTTTGAAATGCTCGGAGGTGCTTCGAGTACTCGGACAGACAGCGCCTGTACGCCGCGCTTGCCGTCGGCAACACCAAACTCACAGCGCGTGCCGTTCTTGAGCGTCAAGGTTCCGGCAGGTAGCGCAGAGGCGTGCAGAAATACTTCTTCACCCTCGTCAGTCTGAAGAAAGCCGAAGCCCTTTTCAGAGTCATACCATTTCACTTTGCCTGTTGGCACGGTGCGTTCTCCTTGCTCGAATTACAAATGCAGCGCAAACTGCTCTCTAAGCGTAAGGGAATATCGCCACGAACCCCAATGTGAGCCGATTTCAATGGGTTTTTCGCCCTTTCTGACAACACTTCAATTAGTTAGCCAAGCCATATGCGCGTAACGTAGTACGGATGAGCACTTTCCCTACGACGGCTGCAAGCAAGCCGCGATCTTTGGCAGATGACCTGCGCAATCGCAGTGACGACGCCCTTTTCGCATTGCTCACAGCGCGCCCGGATTTGCTCCACCCAATCCCCTCAGACCTTGGACAATTGGCTGCGCGCGCGACAACCGCACCAAGTGTTAACGCCGCACTAGATTCGCTCAATCGCATTCAGCTCGATGTCTGCGAAGCAATCGCAGGATTGCCAGATTCAGCAAGCCTGGATGATTTGCACGAAGGTTTACGCAACGTTCCTGGCTATGACGCAGAAGCAGTCAATGATGCAGTCCACCACCTACGAACGATTGGCTTGTTGTGGGGAGACGAACTTCGGCTCGTTCGCGCAGCGGCTGAAGCTTATGGCGCGTATCCGTGTGGGCTCGGTCCTTCGTTTAGTGATTCTCGGAGACTTGTAAAGAAATATGCAGCCGATTCGCGGTTAGTTGAAGCTGCGCTAGCTGAAGCGCCTGAACAAGCCCGCGAAATCATGGATCAACTTTTATGGAATCCCATCGGAACCATGAAGAACGCCAACCGTCCTATTCGACCCGAAGATGTGAAGTCACCACTTGAATGGCTACTGTCACGTGAACTCATTGTTGCGACTGGAGAAACTTCGATTGCTGTTCCGCGCGAGGTTGGACTTGCGTTGCGCAATGGCTGTCTGCTCAAGCAATTAGATGCGCAAGCGATTCAAGCAACCACCGGCACATTAGATTCTGTTCGCATTGATCAAACCGGTGCACATGCGGCACTTGATTTCATCCATCTGATCGAGACCTTGCTCGAAGCATGGTCACTCGAACCACCGGCCCAGTTACGTGGTGGTGGCCTATCCGTGCGTGACTTAACGGCAGCCTCGGAAATTTTGCGCACGAATCTTCACATCACTGGCTTGGTGATTGAAATGTCATACGCATCTGGGTTGCTGTCATCGGACGTCAATGGCGAATGGCTGCCAACAACCGCATACGACCATTGGCTCAATCAAGATGACGCAACTCGTTGGTCACTTGTTGCAAAGGCGTGGTTTGAAACTAGTCGCGCGGCACATGTCATTGCCGATACCGGCACTGATCGAATCAACGCGCTCTCTGCCGGCGTGGAACGGCCTTTCGTGCTGAACCTTCGACACACGATTCTTGAGATTTTGCACAGTGCGGCACTTGGTTCAACTACGACACCACAGGCACTCATCGGATACCTCAACTGGCATCGACCACGCCGAAGCTCTTCGGTTCGCAATAACGCCGTCACAGCATTGGTCACCGAATCAGAGACGCTCGGTGTCACAGGAGCCGGCGCACTCACGTCATTCGGTCGTGCATTGCTCGAACACGAAGATGCGGCATCAGCGCTAGCCGAACATTTGCCTGCACCTGTTGATCACATCATCGTGCAAGCGGATTTAACTGCGCTTGCACCAGGTCGATTGCCTGCATCGCAACGTCGCACCATGTCGATTTTGGCTGACGTTGAATCCACAGGAGTTGCCACCACCTATCGTTTCACCGAAACGTCTATTCGACGTGGTCTCGATCAAGGCCAATCTGCGCACGAAATTGCGCAGTTCCTCGCGAATCTTTCGCGCACGCCATTGCCACAGCCGCTCACTTACCTGATTGACGATGTAGCGCGTAAACACGGTGCCTTACGAGTTGGTGTGGCTTCTGTTTACCTGCGATGCGACGACGAACAACTCATCGCATCGGTACAAGTCGACAAGCGTCTTGCGTCATTACGTCTTCGCCAGATTGCACCTGGCATTGTCGTGAGCGCTGCGCCAGCCGACATGGTGCTCGAGAAGTTACGCGGTGCAGGGTATGCGCCCGTTGCTGAGAGCGCCGAGGGCACGGTGCTGTTGCACCGACCAGATGCCCGACGCACATCAAGTCGCCCAACACATTCAACTGTGACCGTAACGAACGCATCACCGCGACTCATTAACGCAGCCGTTCGAACCTTGCGTGCAGGCGAGCGCGCCGAAGACACCAAAGCCGCCGGAGAAACTCCGCGCACCTCGACCGCCGACACCATGGCATTACTTAATGAAGCAATGGCTGCGGAGCTTGAAGTGTGGATTGGTTACGCAGATCGAAGCGGAATTACAACCGAACGCATCGTTGAACCGTTGACCATTAGCGGTGGCTTCCTCACAGCATTTGATCTACGCAGCAACGAAGTCAAGACCTTTACTATCGCGCGCATTACTGGCGCTCAATATGCACAAGCCGAAGGGCAAGAATCATGACCGATGGTCCATTAATTGTTCAAAGTGACAAGACATTGTTACTGGAAATCGATCACGATTTAAGTGCAGATTGCCGTCACGCGATTGCGCCGTTTGCCGAACTCGAGCGCGCACCGGAACACATTCACACCTATCGCATCACTCCCCTGGGTTTATGGAATGCGCGTGCTGCTGGACACGATGCAGAGTTTGTCGTTGATGCATTGTTGAAATACTCGCGTTATCCAGTGCCGCATGCACTATTGGTTGATATTGCTGAGACCATGGCACGTTACGGTCGCCTTCGGTTGCTGATGCATCCAACACATGGTCTTGTGCTCGAAAGCTCAGACCAATCTGTTCTCGAAGAAGTTTTGCGGTCAAAGAAGATTGCACCACTGGTTGGCAAGCGCATCGACGAAGACACTGTCGCAGTTCATCCGAGTGAGCGTGGCAACGTCAAGCAAGTTTTGCTCAAGCTTGGGTGGCCAGCCGAGGATTTGGCCGGCTACGTAGATGGCGAAGCACATCCGATTGCGTTGGCCGATGATTCATTTGAACTTCGCCCCTATCAACGTGAAGCAGCCGAAGGCTTTTGGCATGGTGGCTCCGGGGTTGTCGTACTTCCCTGTGGCGCTGGCAAAACAATCGTTGGTGCTGCTGCGATGGCTACCGCAAAGGCCACGACTCTCATCCTCGTGACGAACACAGTCTCGGCCCGCCAGTGGAAGGCCGAACTCCTCAAGCGCACAACACTCACCGAAGAAGAAATCGGCGAGTACTCGGGTGCTCGTAAAGAAATTCGTCCAGTCACGATTGCGACTTATCAAGTGATGACAACACGTCGTCAAGGTACCTACGCGCACCTTGAACTTTTCGATGCCCGTGACTGGGGACTCATCATTTATGACGAGGTCCATTTGTTGCCGGCACCGGTGTTTCGCTTCACGGCGGACATCCAAGCGCGTCGTCGACTTGGTCTAACCGCAACACTTGTTCGCGAAGATGGCATGGAAGGCGAAGTGTTTTCGCTCATCGGCCCAAAGCGCTACGACGCGCCTTGGAAAGACATCGAAGCTCAGGGTTACATCGCACCCGCTGATTGCGTTGAAGTACGCGTGACCTTGCCTGACAACGAACGTATGGCGTACTCAATGGCGGAGCCTGAAGAGCGTTATCGAATGGCCGCAACGACGAATTTCAAAAACCGCGTAGTCGAGAAATTGGTTGCACAACACCCTGATGATCACGTGCTTGTTATCGGTCAGTACTTGGATCAACTCGATGAATTAAGTGAACATTTGCAGGCGCCTGTTATTACCGGTCAAACGCCAGTCAAAGAACGTGAACGTTTGTTCCAGTCATTCCGTGAAGGCAAAACTCGCGTGCTTGTTGTCAGCAAGGTTGCCAACTTCAGCGTTGACCTGCCCGAAGCCGGTGTCGCGATTCAAGTAAGCGGCACATTTGGATCACGCCAAGAAGAAGCGCAACGCCTTGGTCGCGTGCTTCGGCCAAAGGGTGACAAGCGCAGTGCACACTTCTACACGATCGTTACGCGCGACACTGTGGATGCCGACTTTGCTGCGCATCGTCAGCGCTTCCTTGCCGAACAGGGTTATGCCTATCGCATTGTTGACGCTGATGAATTGCTCTACGGCCAACCGGATTTAGGTTAATCAGAAATTTTCGCCTCAACGGCAAAGTGGTTCGTTGCAAACGAATAAGTGTTGCGCCATGCTGTGACTACCAGAGTTTCTGGGCAGCGGGGGCTGAATGGAGTTGCCGTGCGCACGAAAGCTTTCTATAGATCAATTGCCATGGTATTTGCATCGGCGTTTATAACTTCATTTTTCGCTGCTTCCCCAGCATCGGCCACTGGAAATACTCCTGCTCCGTTTATTTCGGCACCGAGTAACAACGCAACAGTTATAGACAACTTCACGTTTTCATTTAGTCTGCCCGCTGATCCTTTTGCCGGCGGAGTCTCCTTGATCATTGCCAGTGAGTCTTCAAGGTATTCGCGAACATTGGCATTAAACCAAACTGTCGCTGGGTCCTACACACTCACTTTCAATCCGTTCTTATCCGATACAGAACTTGTGTCCAATTACACGCAATACTTCTCATCAAGTTCGAGCAACTTGGCGAATGTTTCGGCGCCTGGAGCAATGCCAATCGGAACATATTCAGTCACACTTGCCTACATAGATGCACAAGGTGACCCACCCTCAATGGCACAACTCCCAGTTGTTAATTTCACAACACATTGCCTAACTGGAACATTCTCAACGACTGGTGGAATTCCTCTTGGTGGCACTTGCACACCTGCTCCTATTGGTTCGTACGTGGACACTCAGGCAGCGACAGCAGCGACGGCATGTCCAAACAACGGCACAACCAATGCAGCTGGGTCAACCTCGGTGAGTGCCTGCCATCAATCAGAAACACAAACGACATCTCTTACCTCGCCTACCCAGGGTTCGACTTTTGTTGGAAGTATGACTGTGGATTTCCGACTTCCGGAAACTGCACTTTCGAATAGCGTAAAAATAAAAATTTACGACGCTACTTACTCACGTGTGATTACTCTGACGACAGCTACCTCCGGAGATCACTCAGTTGCATTTAATCCACTGTTAAGCGATGCCGAATTGGCCCAAAGCCTTCCTAGCGAAGTCGCCAGTTCAATAACTACAAGCAACTCACAAGCATTCAATGCAGCTTTGCCCATCGGGACGTATCACGTAAGCATTGAGCATCAAGACATCTTTGGAAACCCAGCGTCGGTAACCGCGGTTCCTCTCGTTTTCCTCACTAGCGAGTGTGAGCCAGGTAGCTTTTCAACGTCGGGCGGCAAGAATGTGCAAGGCGCATGTACGACAGCGAGTTTGGGCCACTACGTTGATACGCCTGGAGCCACATCAGAACTTCCTTGCGCAAAGGGTTCGTACGCCTCCGGAACAGGTGCGTGGCGATGCACTATAGCTGCGCCGAACTTCTACGTCGATACCGAAGGCGCATCAGCCGCAATTGCTTGCCCGGCAAAATACACAAGTGCCGCAGGTTCGACTTCCAGCAGCGCATGTAAAGCGCCAAAACCTGCGATCAAGTACTGCGTAATCAAAAAAGGCAAAATTGCGTCGGTGTCTTGCCTAGCCAAAGCGGCATCGACAAAGATTCCAGCTAAAGCAAAAACGTCAATTACTCTCAACAAGGCTGACAAATCACGCTGTGCTCTTATTAAAGGTGCACTCGTTGGCAAAGCCAAGGGCACTTGCCGGGTGACGCTTAAGGTCACTCCTACTAGAGGCAAAGCAAAGAACTACGCCACTCGCGTGAAGGTCACTTAGCACTCACTCAATATTTGAATTGGCCGGCTCAGTTCGAAATCTGAGCCGGCTAATTTTTTTCAATCTAAAACGCTGAGGCAATCAAGTAAGCATTAACTGCGTAAAGCAATCCAAGAACCAAAGGCGGAGCGAATCCTGCTGGACCATCGTTCACCTTTAGGTGCGCAATGACTGCACCGACAAAATAGAGTGAAAGTGCAGAACTCGACAACACGCCTAGGCCCACAAATGCTAATCCAGCCAATAGACCAAGCGCGCCAGCAAGTTCAAGATATGCAAGAACAGGGATTTGATTAAGTTTCACACCAACGTGTTCCATGGATGACATGATTTGAGGTTTCTTTTGAAGTTTGCCTAGTCCAGAAAAACCTGCGACAAGGGCTAGCAAAACAGAGAGAACTACGGATGCAACTTGCATGTGAACAATCCTTTATTTTAGGCGCAATAGGCGTGCTTTCATCTTGACAGAGTCAACCCCCCGTTGCCACACAAACATTCCCAAAACCTGATGATTTTCTCGAGGAAAAGGCATAGCCTTTGAGAAACACGTGTGCGCGGGTTACAAAAGTCCTTATTATTTCTTACGGCCCGTTGCATATCAATTAGTTCGGACACTTGCTACTAACTAAGGGTCCGCCATGAGAAATCCGTTAATTCGCCTCACCACAGGCTTTGCCGTTGCAGTAACAATCGGCGCCATTTCAATCATCCCTGCGCACGCAACAGGCACTGTCATTACCTTTGAAGACTCTTCACAATATGCGATAACTGCTTTTGAGTCGGCAGCGGCAAGCGTCATTGTTGATGCCGAACCTGGGTTCCATGGATCTCATGCGTTGAAATTCACCCATGGTGCTGGAACATCTTCTGGGGCGACAATTACACGCACTAGCTCGCCACTAATCTCAAGTGGTAACGCCACGATTACCGCAATGGTGTATTCGCCCGTAGCCGGTCGTACGATGCGCATGAAAGTGGAAAACCAACACAATAATGGCCAATCCGTCGAGACAATGGCAACTTCATCAATGGTTGTCGGGTGGCAGACGCTTACCTTTAATTTCATGAATGAAGCCGCAGGAACGGCTCAGTTTAATAGTGCCTCCACCTATGACATGTTGAATATTTTTCCGGGTTGGGGAACAACTACTTCCGATATCTATTTTGTTGATGACATCACTACGTCGCTTGAAACAACTGGTGGGAATGGAGGTGGGGCGCAGGGCCCAGATGCCACACCTACATTGATCACATATGAATCAAATGACACAAGCGGGTACTTAACCACAGCCTTCCAAGGTGCAACAGCTTCAGTAGAAAATGCGCCAAGCGGTGGCCGCGGCGGTAAGGCTTTGAGAATTTTCCGCAACGGCGGTCAAACATATGCCGGCGCTGATCTTCTGAATACAACCGCTACAAATAAAAAGATTACGTCGTTATCGAACAAAGTCATCACGATGAACTTTTATTCATCTGTACACGGAACCATACGGGTGAAAGTGCAACTTCTTGACTCCCAAATCTCACAAACCGTCATTGCCACTTTCGGTTGGCAAAAACTTACTATCGACTTTGGGGCAACCCTCGATCACGACTGGGCCGATAATCCGACTTACGCAAATTCGTTTGATTACACGCGATTAGAAATCTTTCCAAATTTTGGTGTACTCGATTCTGGGGTGGCTTACTACGTAGATGATGTCGCCTTTAACGGCGCAACAACTCCTTCACTCACATCGCCTAAATTAAATCAAGTAATCCCCGCAACAACTAGCACAATGAAACGCGGAAGAACCCTTCAGCTTCCATTGCGAACGCCTCAAGGGCAAAGCGTGACGTGGCGATCTACTACGCCAACTATCTGCACCGTTACGTCTGGAAAAGTCACTGCGCAAAAAGCAGGCAGTTGCCATGTAAGCGCAAGTGGTTCAGGAACTAGCACCTATAACTCAGTAACAGCAACTCGAACAATCTCCGTCTCTAAATAGCCTCAACACATACGTTCGGGCCCAAGATTGCAAGGGCCCGAACGTATGTGAAAGTTTCTAGAGCTACTTCACCGTGATGTAAACGCGACGATTAGCCTTTCGGCCAGCCTCGGAGCGATTTGATTTCACCGGATTGGCAGCACCCTTGATTACTCGCGTGATGGTCACTGTGTAGCCAGCCTTTTTGAACTGCTTATTCAAATACTTTTGTACTGCGCGTGTACGAGCACCCGAAATTCGTCCACGAAGTTTGCGGCCACTTGGATCAGCTTTGGTCATCGTAGCCGTATGTCCATCGAGAGTGATGATGTGAACCTTGTTTGCCATCACAATTGCAGCCAGCGCCCGAAGTTGAGCTTTCGCGTGCGCCGTTAATCGAGCAGAGTCCGCGTGGAAAAGTACTGTTGCATGTCCAACATAACTAGCCGTTGGATTTGGCGTGGGTTTTGCCTTTGGCCCACTTTCGTATGCACCTACGTCATATGCTCCATCTTGTGGACGTGAGACGCCACGCTGATCATGGCTAGCAATTGTTGACACGGTGTTATACGTTGGCGAAATTCCAGCCGAACCAATCGAGTAGTAATTGATGGCAGAACTTCCAGAATCAAGTGCCACAGTTTTCGTCGTCCCAGAATTTGCCGGGCCTGATTTGTTAAGCGCAAGTGACTTAAGTTTTAGTGATGCCAGAGTCACGAGTTTGGATGCCCCAGCGCCAGTGGTTGTCTTGGTAAATGATGCGTCAGTGAATAAATTTGCGCCTAAATCAGTCACGCCATATTCGACAACCGGAGTTCCAGCTTGATTCGCCAAAATGTTGGCGAATAACGAACCACCATTAATTGCGATGGAACCTGCAGTGCTCGAACCTGTCGACAAGTTATTCCAGAAAGTGCTATTTGAAACTAATCCACCTTCAGAAAACATCGCACCGCCATCATTGGCAAAGTTGCGAACAAAAGTCGAATTATCAATTGCAACCTGGTTATAAGGAACATAGATTGCACCGCCAGTTCCATTGGGAACAGAATTCTCAAAGAACGTTGAACCACGTACTGACAACGAGCCTTCACTGTAAATAGCACCCGAGGTGTTGGTCGCAGTGTTGGAATCGAATTCAGTGTTGTCGACGGTAAGAGTTGTGCCACCCTCGTTAAAAATCGCACCGCCAGTTGTCGCCGTGTTATTGGTGAACGAGGAATGCGAAATTTCTATCGAACCACCGCCATTGGTATAGATAGCACCTCCATTAACCGATGAGTTGCTGGTGAACGTTGACTTGGCGATGGTGACATGACTATTTGCTCGCTGTGTGATGACGCCGCCATTGCCGTTACCAGAATTGTTATTCGCGTTGTGCGAGAAGCTTGTATTGGTGATTGCCAACGTGCCTGTTCCAGCATCGTCAATGACACCAAGTTCACTGGAACCATTCGCACCATTGTTGTGGAAAGAGGAATTCGCAATGGTGACATCCTCTGAATATCCAGCCTGCAAATTAATCGCAGAACCGTTGTATGCGGAGTTCAAATTAAAGAACGACGAATCACTGATATTGAGGTGTCCTTCGACATAAATCGCGCCTGAGTTTGTGCTAGATACGTCGTGAATCGAAACGTGCGATAGTCCCAAAGTTAAGGCACCTGAATATGTCGAATCGAAGACGTCATTAATTGTGTGGTGATCAGAAACAGTGAAATTTAATCTATTAACCGTGAGATTACCCGACTGCAAAATTGCAAAGTAACTTGCGCTATTTCCAATATCGAAAGTTAAATTTCCAGTCGAGGGACCGTTCAGAATTGTTGCATTTGTAGTCGTAAGCTGAATTGCTCCAGTTGTTAAGCAAGTACCGGTGAAGTTCAAAGCGTAAGTTCCACCATTGGAACTAATGCTTCCAATCCTCGAATTGAAATCTGCACATGAACTTATCGTCGTTGCAGCAAATGCAGGATTAGCCAAGCTCATTGATGTTGCTAATAGACCTGAAGCGGTAGCGCCACTGACCAATGCAGTTCTGCGACTGCTGGATTGTTGAGATTGCTCGATTGCACAACGCTGTTTACGGTTCATACTTTTGATAGTAGCTATCAAAGACCCAAAGAACTAGAGCAATATGTGCCTGTTATACAAACTCTTTAATGAGCTCTTTAACGAATGTGACGCAACTAGGGCAAAACGGACAATAGTTCCGTTTCACTCCAGTTCTCTTGGAAGCCAACATCTACCCGGTCCCATTCCCGACGTTTCCACAAACTTCGCCAATAGCTCGTTGACATCTCCCGAAAATGAACTGGCAACTTAAGCGCGAATGTTTCCAGAAGCTCAGCGGAAATCGCGGAACGTTCGTCCTGCGTAAGTTGTTCCGCAGAGTGATATAAGAAAACGATGGCGTCGTTGAATAACACCACTTGAAAATCTCGAATTTTCTGCAGCATCAACATTTCGCTGTTAAAGAAAGTGACAAGGTGAAATTCACCATTCGCCAATGTCACACCGTCACGTGTGCGACCAACTATTCGCTCGAGTACCGGCCAGTTGATTCCGCTTTCACATGGAGCACCGAATTGAGCAACATCTCCGATTTCGTAACGGATTAACGGCATCGCAAAATTATGTAAGGACGTAACCAACACACGGCCTGGCACACCAACCTCGCAAGGACGACCGTTGTCATCGACGATTTCCAGATAGACAC
>JALQVI010000149.1 GCA_023260395.1 Candidatus Nanopelagicales bacterium | reverse complement strand
CCCACCATCCATGCTGGCAAAAGATAAGATGCAAATTCAGATTTTGTATGCCTAGGAGGCATATTAATGATCAATCGGTTTATTTCACCCGATGCCAATTTATTAAATTTATCTGCAATGTGTCTGTGATGGGACCCCTCTACAAAGTCGGGCCACACACATTTGACAAAAGACAAGAAGTCATTCTTAGCTTTATTCTGTATCTTTTTTTCAGCAAGCAGAAGTTGCATCTGCTTGAAGGTCTTACGAACATCTGCAGGTAATTTTTCGATATTTACCTTATTCAAGTCCATGGTACCAATATGTTTTCATTATACACAAATGTGTAAATTAAGCAATACAACCTAGAGTAGTGGGACCCCTTTTTGCAAAAAGGGGGGATAGGGTCTAAGTTATTTTCTATATTTGGATTTGGTTCGGGACCCCTGGCGCGTTAGCGCCAGGGGTAAGAGAGTTAATCTAGTAAGACCATGTAAGCCTCGGCATTGTGCTTTCTAAACCAATCTAAGTCAGAACGTACATTGTCCCATTTCTTAGACCCACCATAACCTAACTCTTTGTCTTCCATAGTTGCGGCTAGTTCATTAATAAAAATATTATCATGTCTTCTAGCCTCTTCTTTAGTCAACATAACAGACTCACCATTAAATCTATTACGTCTTTCTTCTGTTCTTTCTGTGTTATCTTTTAAGTTCATATCCTATATTCTCATGGATTAGAGTTATTGTCAACCTCTTTTATTACTTTTGTTTTATAGTCATTGCCTCGCCAATCTTGTCTAGTTTCTACAACTACATCTATTGGAGTTTCAAGAGCCTCTAGTCTTGGGTGTAGTCTAATGAATTCTTCCCAATGTGCAAAAGCAAAATCATTCCAACAACCTTGACTACA
>JALQVI010000148.1:602-898 GCA_023260395.1 Candidatus Nanopelagicales bacterium | reverse complement strand
TCCCCAAAACCCCAAAACCCCCCTGCTATTTTTCTTTAAGTTAATATGTCTTCTAATAAATTTAAGTAAAGCAGATATTATCTCCGAATGTCGGACATTGTAAAGCCACGTCACACTTAAGATCAAGAGACCTACTTGCAGCGATTGGATCGCGAGGCCAACGGGTTCGTCTATTGGGCCGTCTTTGTTTACCTCGTCTATGCTTATTCATGGATGGGCATCCTGTACTACTTGATTGGAATGACCATTTTCACAACTTCGATGAAGTACTTTTTCGGCATGTTCCGACAGAGCTC
>JALQVI010000148.1:0-592 GCA_023260395.1 Candidatus Nanopelagicales bacterium | reverse complement strand
CAGCAAAATTGTGCATTTCCAAAAAATCGACAGGATGCCCTATGCAGATTTTAGACACAAGATCCTTACAAAGGCTTTGCAGTACCCTCGCTTGCGAAGCAAAATCGTGAGAGTTCTGGGTCGCTCCTTTTTCAAATTGCTGCCAGAATATGAGATCCTACAGGCCGCCTCAAGCATCGTCGTTAAAGCCAAAGGCGTGCACGATGAAAAGAAACTTGCTGAATTCATGGTGCAGGAGCAATGCCGTCGAGAACCCCTTGACTTTGTGCAGTGGCGTGTCTACTACTTTGAAGATTACTAACCGAACGAGTCTGTCTTCGTGTTTAAATGTGCTCACCAGATCGCTGACATCACAGCCTAAATTTTGGTGCTCTTCAATCTTCAGGACCAACCGCAGATGCAAAACATGCCGCATGTTGCCGCCTCCATCCCACAGTGGGTTCAGGTGTTCTCCTACATGCTACTGCCACTGAACATCTTTTGGGTATCATTCCTGACAGTCGTGTGTCTTCCCAAAGAGGATAACGGGCTAAAAAACCCTCAAATAAGCTAATAATTGGACTGCGTGAAGCAGGCATCCATCAGCGTCGAC
>JALQVI010000147.1 GCA_023260395.1 Candidatus Nanopelagicales bacterium | reverse complement strand
ACTGTTACTGAATATGGTTATAGATATACAGACACAAAAATAGAGGTTGACGAAACTAGGCAAATGTAATAGGATTATCCTATTAACAAGAAAGGTATAATATGGAACAAACAAAAGCAAACACAGAAGTCAGTGAATTTAAAATCATTGACGACGAGAAGAATACTCCGACACTTAAAGAGGCGCAGGACTTTGTAGGTGGTTATGTTGAGTGTATAACCTTTCCAAATGGTGATTTATTAATAGTAAACGAAGAAGGTAAACTTATGGGTTTACCTTTAAACCCCGAGGCAACTATGCTTTGGCGTATGACGTTCGATAATGATAACTACATTACAGGACGTAAAGACTTCGTTGTAGGTCCTGCGATCTACATCAAGAAACATGCTCTAAAAAATTGGGCATAACCTTTCTTCCCTGGCCCCTAACGGGCCCAGGGGTCCCGAACCAAATCCAAACATTGTAAATAAACAAGACCCCACCCCCACAAATATATACAAAGGGGTCCCACTACTCTAGGTTGTATTGCTTGATTTAGACAGTTTTACCTGGTAAAAACATTTTCAACATCGTAAACATGATGCAAAAAATTTTTTAAAAAATTTTAAATGAATTTAGATACAGTAGATATAAGTAAACTACCTGCAGACGTTCGTAAA
This sequence comes from Candidatus Nanopelagicales bacterium, assembly GCA_023260395.1. Lineage (GTDB taxonomy): Bacteria > Actinomycetota > Actinomycetes > S36-B12 > UBA5976 > UBA5976. The sequence goes on along the minus strand of JALQVI010000147.1, from coordinate 242 downwards.
CAATTTCTAAGATTGCAGGTCATGCATGCAGAAAAAAAGATACAGAACAAAGCTAAGAATGACTTTTTATCTTTTGTCAAATGTGTGTGGCCAGAATTTGTAGAGGGGTCCCATCACAGGCACATTGCAGATAAATTTAATAAATTAGCATCGGGTGAAATAAATCGATTGATCATTAACATGCCTCCTAGGCATACAAAATCAGAATTTGCATCTTATCTTTTGCCAGCATGGATGGTGGG
>JALQVI010000146.1 GCA_023260395.1 Candidatus Nanopelagicales bacterium | reverse complement strand
CAAAGAACGGTAGAGCACACTTCTTTGATATTAAGACATCTCAAGGAAGTAGAATTGTAAATGGCAAGTCGGTTGGTGGGTCGGGAAACAAACTCAAACCTACTCAAAAAGAACTTGGAGTCCGACTTTGTCTTGTCGAAGGAGAAGAGATTCGCATTGTTGAAAAAAGAGAAACAATCACCAAAAGACAGAAAAAAGAAAATGGCAACCCCTTCCGTAAAGCGAGGAAGGGAATCAACTTTCTGGAAGAATGTTAAATCCCTAACTCCGAACATTTATTGGACTAGAATTGAAACTTACGGAACTCCAGGAATACCCGATTTACTAGGAGTTTATATGGATAAATCCTTAAAAAAGAATATTTCATTTTGGTGTGAATTGAAGTTAACAAAAGGCAACAAATTAGATCTCTCACCTTTTCAAATTTCATGGAATTTAAAGCGTTATTCTCTATGCCAAGATAATTTTATTATGGCAAAGGGGGTGGAAGAGAGAAAGATTTTCTTTTGGCCAGGGGCCGTGGTGCGTGAGCTTGTGACCAACTACAAAGATGTGGAACCCTTGTTCACGGTCGACCAACCATGGACGCATGTGCTTGAGCCTGCTCTCAAGCGTGTGCTTGTGCATGTTCCTTAGAATTTTGGAAGAAAAAATTTACCCTGGGACTCCAGCTCCAGGTAATATTTTATTACTTTCCAGATGGCAGCTTGAGCCTGTTCGCTTTCTGTGCGTATCAATTGACGACGAAGCCTGGCAATAACCAGGCTTACGTCAGTTAGTCTAGGATCTACTTCAACCATCCTACTTTTTTTAATATCTCCTCATCTTTCTTATGCATGTAACTCTCCCAATGTGACTCGGAGAAGTTAGGAGCATGTTTTTTCGCAAAGTTTTTGACATCCTCTGCCACTTCCTCAAGATCC
>JALQVI010000145.1 GCA_023260395.1 Candidatus Nanopelagicales bacterium | reverse complement strand
CACGATACATCACATGAACTTGGTATCGATCCAGGCTTGCAAAAAGATGGTGTCGAAGCACACTTGCAAGAATTACTTGCGCTACATCTAGACACTTTTGGCGAAGATCTCACGCTCGTGCGCCGCGAGTACCCCACGCCAATTGGGCCGGTCGACATCGTCTGTCGTGACGCCGAAGGCAAGACCATCGCTATCGAAATTAAGCGTCGTGGCGAAATCGATGGCGTTGAACAGCTCACTCGCTATCTCGAGCTTTTGAATCGCGATCCGCTCATCGCACCAGTTCGCGGAATCTACGCAGCCCAAGAAATCAAGCCCCAGGCCCGCACTCTTGCCGAAGATCGCGGCATCGAATGTGTCGTCGTTGACTACGACGTGCTTCGCGGTATTGACGACCCAAGCCTGCGACTTTTCTAATTCTTTAACGCCACACCAAGTTGCTGATGTCGAGATTAAACGACTGCAACGCTGAATCTGTTCCGCCAGTCTTATCTTCACCACGGGCCACAAGATTGAACCGCCACTGATCCAGACTTGGAACACTTCCATGCCAGTAAGTGTTAGTGAGCCAGCTAGCGCGTTCACTGAGGCATTGCTTGAGATTCACAGTCAACGTCAGCGGTTGAGAACCTGCGGTAGCGGCTGGATCAAAATTCGATGCGGTATCGGTTAACGGCGCAAGGTATCCCGAGGTGCTGTCATTCGAAGCCGAATCTCGACGAGTGAAATTCGCAAAGTTTGAATATTGATTTGTGCCAACTGAATGAACATTTTGTGCGCTTGGATCAAACGTTGCTGCTTGACCAGCTCCGCAACCAAATTGCGCCCCACCAGCTTCAATCTGTACGCCGTAGTTCAAGCCAAAGAGATCTCTATAGCCACTGGTATCGCCTGCTTCACCTGGAAGTGATTGACGTTGTGGACG
>JALQVI010000144.1 GCA_023260395.1 Candidatus Nanopelagicales bacterium | reverse complement strand
CATTGGCTGTGCGCCAGCTGCAAGGTTACGAAGACCTTCCTTCACCATTGCCTGTGCGAGCACAGTTGCTGTTGTTGTTCCGTCACCTGCAACATCGTTTGTCTTTGTTGCAACTTCCTTAACAAGCTGGGCGCCCATATTTTCAACTGGATCAGAGAGTTCAATCTCTTTCGCAATTGTTACGCCATCGTTTGTGATGAGCGGTGCGCCGTAATTCTTGGCGATAACGACGTTACGTCCCTTAGGACCGAGCGTTACCTTGACAGTGTCAGCGAGTTGGTTGACACCACGTTCCATTGAGCGACGAGCTTGCTCGTCGAATTCCAACATCTTTCCCATAGCGCGGCTTACTTCTCTACGATTGCAAGAATGTCGCGAGCTGAGAGAACGAGAAGTTCGTCAGCGCCATCTTTAATCGGAGTTCCACCGTAGAGGCTGTAGAGAACAACATCTCCAACCTTTACATCCATAGGAACGCGTGTTCCGTTGTCGAAGCGACCTGGACCTACAGCGATAACTGTGCCTTGCTGTGGCTTCTCCTTCGCTGTATCAGGGATAACGAGACCTGATGCTGTTGTTGTCTCAGCTTCGATTGCCTTAACGACGATGCGATCTTCAAGTGGCTTGAGTGCCATGGAGCTTCTCCTTTTAGAGTCTGTTTCGCTTGGATACTTTGTAGGTTCTAGCACTGTCCCATGGAGAGTGCTATCGCGCCAAGACTAGCGGGAGGCGCTGGCGCCCTCAAATCGAAAGGGGCCCGTGATTCCTGAATTAGGCGAGGCTGACGCGCTCGACTGGCAAGCTCGAAATAGCGTCAAAAGCGCCATGGGTAGCTGGGCGGCCAGCTGAAACCATGAGCGATCCCAGAGCTGCGACCATCGCTCCGTTATCGGTACAGAGCGCGGGCTTTGGGATGCGCAGCTGAATGCCAGCCTTGGCACAACGCTCTTCGGCGA
>JALQVI010000143.1 GCA_023260395.1 Candidatus Nanopelagicales bacterium | reverse complement strand
AACTGGCCACTAAAGATTCAATTGAACTACTCTGGAAATTGACAAATGATTTTGATGAGAATGTTCGCGACGCGGCAAATCTAAGTCTTCAGCAATGTGATCAAGAGTTAGTAAGCCAAGTACTCTCTAAAAACTGGCACATTGATGATGATCAAAATCTTTATACGAGTGATGAATTGGCCCCATATGTGGCTTGGAAAGTGCGCCCCCTAGATGTTCCGACATCTCAAAATAGTTGGATTGCAGAAGCGGCGGTTCTAAACATCGTCCAAACTGAGACACCTATTTTGGGTTCCAGGTTATTGCGACTTTATGGCAGTGCCGTGTATCCAAATAGCCCAAAAAAATTACCGAAGTCACGCATACAGTCCGCGTTGCGCAAGTTAGAGTTGCGCGGATTGGTAGTAATCGATGACCAAAATGGCGAACTAGCAATCGAGCGATGGCTAATACAGCGAGAGGGCAAACCAGAAGTATTTGTCCGCTCTCGAGGTCCCCGCAAATTGGGTGAGATTCCGGTCGGTGAGGCCATCGCGTACCTAAAGGCCCTTATTGGTGAGAATTATGACGATTCGAGTAGTGACACTCGTGTGGGAATACTGGTCGATGCATATGAAATCAAACAATCTGAACTCCATATTTTGGGAGCGATACTTTCCGAAGAGTGGGTAAACCTGCTTGTCTAACTGCACTGTGGCAGTTAGAAAGGAGGAAATGCTCGTAAAAAATGCACAGTCGATTCATACCATTTTTGTGATTCACGGCTTTAGTACCTGGGGTCAAAGCGCGAACTTTGCGCGAACACCACGCATATGCATATGTGAATTTACTCGGACATGGGAACGCATTTTTACCTTGAATTATCAATGTAATCAAGGTTAATCAAACATACCCAGATACGCATCGAGCGTTCTTTTAATCCGTGGGTCGACGGTTCGAGCCCGTCGGGGCCTACTTAATTGGAATTAAGATTCTGAATCGAGCCCGGT
>JALQVI010000142.1 GCA_023260395.1 Candidatus Nanopelagicales bacterium | reverse complement strand
GAAGCCGTTGCCCGAGCACGCGCTGGCGAAGGCGCGACTTTGATTGAATCTGTTACCTATCGCACCGGCGCTCACAACACGGCCGATGATCCTTCGCGTTATATCGATCAGACTGAACTGGATGAATGGGTCAAGAAAGATCCGATCGAGCGTGTTGAAAATTACTTGCGCGCCAAGGGTGTGTGGGATGACGCAACGGCACAAGCAATGCGTGATGAATGCGCTGCCGAAATTGATGAAGCAATGACGAAGGCGCGTGCGGTTCCACTGGCTGGTCCTGAAGCTCTCTTTGATCATGTTTATCTCGATCCACCGGCGCGCATGGAGCAACAGCGAACTGCGTGGATTGAACGAACGGCAGGTGCATAATGTCTGAAAAAACAATGATTGAAGCAATTCGTGAATGCATGCGCCAAGAAATGGAAGTCGACGACAAGATTGTTGTGATTGGTGAAGACGTCGGCAAGCTCGGCGGCGTGTTCCGCGCAACTGATGGCTTGCAGGCGCAGTTCGGTGACCAGCGCGTGGTCGATATGCCGTTGGCCGAAGGTGTCATCATCGGTTCGGGCATTGGCCTTGCCATCAGTGGCTTGCGTCCAATTATTGAATTGCAGTTCCTCGGCTTTGGCCATCAGGCCTTCCATCAAATTGGTCAGCAAGTTGCGCGACTTCGTTTCCGTTCGCAGGGACGTCATTCGTTACCGCTCGTGATTCGTTCGCCATACGGCGGCGGTGTTCGCACACCTGAACTTCACTCTGATGCATTCGAGGCTTACTACACGCACACTCCGGGTCTCAAGGTTGTTGCTCCAGCTTCGGCGTATGACGCAAAGGGCTTGTTGGCCGAAGCGATTGCGGGCGATGATCCAGTTCTTTTCCTTGAGCCGCTCAAGGGTTATCGCTTGGTCAAGGATGAAGTTCCGGACGAGCGTTATCGCATTCCGTTGGGCAAACTTCGCGTGATGCGTGAAGGTACTGACGTCACACTCATCGCATAAT
>JALQVI010000141.1 GCA_023260395.1 Candidatus Nanopelagicales bacterium | reverse complement strand
TGGCCGAAGACGTCAGCATTGACGGTTCAGATGCCAATGCCACTTTCGTTTCGCTCGGTGTTCTCTCCCAGTGGGTCAAGGACCGCGGCATCACGCTCGAGCTCGCTCCTTCGTCGAACCTACAGACCGGTGCGATTGCTGCCTGGGGTGACGACATCATGGATCACCCCTTCGACTTGCTTTATCAACTCGGCATGACCGTCACCGTGAATTCAGACAACCGCCTCCAAAGCGGGACCTCTCTGTCTCGAGAGCTGTGGTTGGTTGCAGACGCCTTTGCCTATGGCCTGACTGACCTGGAAACCTTCCAGCAGAATGCGGCAGCGTCCGCGTTCCTTCCGTTGGAAGATCGCGAAGCGCTCGCCGATGCCATTACGGACGGCTTCGTTGAAGCGGTTCAGCTCGCGCGCTAAATACGTTCGAGAATCTTTGCCAGCAGTGCGCTGACACGAGGTTCTGCTTTCGCGCCTGCTTCAAGGACCTCTTTGTGTGACAGCGGAGTCGGTGAAATGCCAGCAGCTTGGTTAGTTATGAGCGAGAGTCCCAGCACATCCATGCCCGCTTGACGAGCTGCCATCGCTTCTAAGGCAACAGACATGCCCACCATGTCGGCGCCCAGTCCACGCAGCATCTGAACCTCTGCAGGAGTTTCATATTGGGGACCAGGGACTTGGGCGAGTACACCCTCTCCTAGGGAGGGATCCACGCCCTTGGCGAGATCTCGCAGGGCTGGTGTGTAGACGTTGGTCATGTCGATGAAGGTTGCCCCTTCAATCGGGGTAGTTCCGGTGAGGTTGAGGTGGTCTTTGATGAGCACGGGAGTGCCAGGCTGCCAAGCGGGCCGCATGCCCCCTGCGCCATGCGTGAGCACCATGGTCTTTGCTCCCGCCGCCGCTGCCGTGCGGACGCTGTGCACCACGCGGCGGACGAACCCTTGTGCTCCCCGGCCCTCATAGAGGTGCGTTCGGGCACCAATCACCAGGAGGCGTTTGTTGCTGGG
>JALQVI010000140.1 GCA_023260395.1 Candidatus Nanopelagicales bacterium | reverse complement strand
AGGGCGAAACTGTCTCTGAAATCCGTTGCGGCATCGGCTACTTACATACTGGTATTGAGAAGAACACTGAATTTCGTACTTGGACTCAGGCAACAACTTTCGTTACTCGTATGGATTATTTGTCACCGATTTTCAATGAAACTGCATATTGCCTTGGCGTTGAAAAACTACTTGGAATTACAGATCAGATTCCAGAGCGTGCATCAGTAATTCGCGTAATGATGATGGAATTAAATCGAATTTCATCTCACATGGTTGCGCTTGGAACAGGTGCACTAGAACTTGGTGCAATGGCACCTATGTTTAATGCATTCCGTGAACGTGAAAAGGTGCTTTCCACATTTGAAAAGATCACTGGACTTCGTATGAACATGGCTTACATCCGTCCAGGCGGAGTGGCTCAAGATGTTCCTGCCGATGCGGTTAATCGCATCCGTGAGGCATGTCGCGATATGCGCAAGAGTTTTAAGGACAATGAAACGCTTTTGGTTGGTAACTCAATCTGGACGAAGCGCACAAAGGACATTGGTTACCTTGATCTTGCGGGTTGCATGACTCTTGGAGTTACAGGTCCAATCCTTCGCGCAGCTGGAATGCCATGGGATCTTCGTAAGTCACAACCATATTCTGGTTATGAAAATTATGACTTTGATGTTGTCACAACAGATACCTGCGATGCATATGGTCGTTTCTTAGTTCGCCTCGGAGAACTAGAACAATCACTGCGCATCATCGAACAGTGCTGCGACAAGTTAGATAAGTTGAATGGCGCACCAGTAATGGTTGCGGATAAGAAGATTGCATGGCCTGCACAACTTTCAGTAAGTGCTGATGGCATGGGTAATTCACTTTCACATATTCGCGAAATCATGGGCGAATCAATGGAAGCGTTGATTCACCACTTCAAGATTGTTACTGAAGGATTCCGCGTACCTGCTGGACAGGCTTATGCATCGGTCGAATCTCCTCGTGGAGAGACTGGCGTTCACACCGTTTCTGATGGTGG
>JALQVI010000013.1 GCA_023260395.1 Candidatus Nanopelagicales bacterium | reverse complement strand
AAAGAACTGGATAGCACGAGCTGCAAGATACTTCGCGTCATCTTGGCCAAGGGCTTCGTAATAGGTCGAGTTCACTTGGTAAAGGTCAAGGTTAGATGCTGCCGCGCCGGTAGCTAGGCGACTCGTTCCTCGTGCGTTGTCATGCATTGATTCAACGAGTTCGTCAATTTGTTCAGGCGTTAGCAAGCCTGGCTGTGTGCGGTCGTTCGCATCAGGGCCAACATCGATGACGCCGATGCCGTCGTGTGTATCCAGCACTGTGATGGCGTTAGTTGGTCGCACATCAAGCCACTTGGACAACGGTTCAGGATTTCCAGTGATGAGTGCAAAGAGTGTTAATGGTGGGAGAGCGAAGTCATAGACGCGATCGACTTGCTCAGCAATTTCAATTTGGCGCTTGTAGTACGAATGAACTTCGACGAGCACTTCGAGATTGCGGCCTCGGCACCACTGCGACATCGTGTCAATGAATTCGAAAGTTTCAGGAATCATGAATGACGTTGTGCCAGCTCGCTTGATGGCGTATCCGACTGCATCAAGGCGAACGCTTGAAGCGTGAGATTGCTCTAAAGAATCCAAAATGTTAAAGAGGTAAGCGCGGCCGGATTCTGATTCCACATCGATGTCGATTTGTGCCGGTGTAAATGTCGTCCACATTGCGTGCTTACGACCGTCCTTGGCTGTGTAATACGACAGTGGCACATTAGGGCGAGGACGATAAATCTTGAGCAGGTCTGCTTCGTTCACGCCGTTCGGGAACACTCGGTCCAATGTGAGGAACATGTCCGCGTAGGGGCTAGAGTCGCCATTTTCGAGCCAATCAATGAATTGCGGTGATTCATGTGAAGCATGATTCACGATGACATCAGCCATCAAGTCGAATTCGGTGGCGATGGCTTCAATGTCTTTCCATGTGCCAAGCCGTGGATCAACTTGAGTATGGTCAGCCGGATCAAAGCCAGCATCTGCGGCGTCGTGAGGAGTGTAAAACGGCAAGATGTGCACGCCGCCGAATAGGCCAGATAACTTGCCGTTCAACAGCGAATGCAACCCAGCTAAATCCCGACTCATGCGGTCTGGATACGTAATTAACTGGACCTTGTTTTGCACGGCATCCCTCTTCGTTGAAGCAAGCTTTTCGATAATGTTTTTGCCATGACTTACATCCCAGCCGATGGACGGCCATTTACCGTCTCGATGGGATTGCGGGCTCTTAATATTTTGGAGTGGATTGAGGTCGATTCCAACCGTGACGCCGAGTTGAAGCAAAAGCGTGACTTGTTACAGCAACATCACGGACAGGTTTTTGCGGCTTTGCCCGAGGGTCAGCGGGGTTCACAGGAAACTTTGGATCTGTTGCTCGCCTATCTGAATGAAACATTTCCAGAACTGTTACACGACATCAACATTGATCCTGACGTACATCCGCTTGAGTCGGCTGCTCGCCTCGTGCAAGAGGACCTTGTTGTCATGAGTCCGAACGATGGGCAGTGGATCTTGACTGCGGCATGTGTGTGCTTCCCGAGCCGCTGGGATTTGACCGAAAAAGTAGGGGCGAACCTCTACGACATTCATGCTCCAGTCCCGCACTACGCAGAACGAATTGGGGATGCTACAAACACGATGTTCAGCAAATTCACTGCCGATCGACCAGTGTGGCGAGTGAATTGGACCATTCTGGATTCGGATGAGTTGTTTCAGCCCACTGGTCACTTGCGTGATTTAGCCAGGAATGTCGCACCTGAGGGTGAGTTTGGAGATGTCACCTTCTTTCGAACGGAACGCCAAACATTGCGAGTATTGCCTTCGGGCGATGTGCTTTTCACAATTCGCAATTATGTGAATTCCTTGAACGATTTAGCGGCTAAATTCCCAGAGTTTCGCGAAAATCTGGGCAAAACGTTACTGACAACAAGTGATGAAACCCGTGGTTACAAGGGCTGGCATCCCATCTGGGAACAGCTCATGAATTGGACCCACATGCATGAAAATGCCTAATTTGCAGCGCTTTTGACGATTTTTGGCATCTGGGTAGCGAGCGTGCAGGCTCGTAGCCTATTCTCGTAACCAAGACCTCCGTAAGAGGATTGAGCACGCAAAGCATGGTGGGGAAGCCAGCATTTGCAGGTGGTTCGATCTCTAGGAGTGAGTATGGCTACATCCAGCCAAGCTCGTGGCGTTGTGTTTGTTCATAGTGCGCCGCGCGCGCTATGTACGCATGTTGAATGGGCCCTTGGCGGCCTATTAGGAACTGCAGTCAACCTTGATTGGGTTGATCAGCCTGTGTCTGCAGGTGCCATGCGCAGTGAATTGTCATGGACCGGTGCGCCTGGATTGTCGGCAACTATCGCTTCATCACTTCGCAGCTACCCGCATTTGAGATTTGAAGTTACCGAAGAGCCATCACCTGGATTTGATGGGCAACGATTTGTGTCAACGCCTTCACTTGGCTTGTGGCGCAGCCCGATGGGCGTGTTTGGAGAAGGTTTCATTAGTGAAGAACGTCTGCGTAGTGCCATGGCAGCCGCAGTTGCAGACGGTCGCTCGTTGATGGATGTAGTGGATGAAGTGCTCGGTGGTCCATGGGACCGCGAACTTGAACCATTCCGCTATGCCGGTGAGGGAGTGCCAGTTCGCTGGCTGCACCAAGTCGGATAAATTCGAGGAAATAACAAAAGCCCCACTCATTACGAATGGGGCTTTTGTTATGAGTGATTGTTATAGCGGAATGTTTCCGTGATTTCCTCGAGGGAACGAACCATCTGGATTTGCCGCAGCAGCAAGAGCGGCCGCAAGAGCCGAACGAGTCTTGCTTGGCTCGACAATTTCGTCCACAGCGCCAAGTTCGATGCACTTTGGTAAGCCACCAGCGGTGATCTTGTGCTCTTCGGCGAGTTCATTTTCGACTGCTTCGCGATTCTCCGGCGGAACTTCAGCAAGCTTGCGACGATGCAAAATGCGAATCGCAGCAACAGGTCCCATAACAGCTACTTCAGCACCTTCCCACGCCATTACGTGAGTGGCGCCAAGAGAGCGAGAGTTCATTGCGATGTATGCGCCGCCGTATGACTTACGAGTTACGCAGGTAATACGTGGAACAACACATTCTGCGAATGCATGAAGCAACTTCGCGCCACGGCGTACAACGCCATCCCATTCTTGGCCAACGCCTGGCAAGTAACCAGGAACGTCAACCATGACGAGTAGGGGAATGCCGAACGCATCGCACATGCGAACAAAGCGAGCACCCTTTTCAGCCGATGTCGCATCGAGGCAACCACCAAGACGCAGTGGGTTGTTCGCTACGAGGCCTACAGTGCGACCACCAAAACGTCCAAGTGCTGTGATGAGGTTCGGTGCCCAACGTGGGTGTAGTTCGATTCCAGAACCAGCATCAAGAACGGCATCAACGAGTGGGTGAACGTCATAAGCACGGACAGGGGACTCTGGCATGAATGCACCAAGATCCGAATCTGTGACAGCGCTCTGATTGAAGTTACCTTGGCTACCGAGCAAGTCTGCAATGTTGCGGGTATCGGCGATTGCCTGATCTTCGGTATCGCTCACAACGTGGACAACGCCACTTCGGCGTCCGTGAGGTTCTGGGCCACCAAGACGCAACATGTCGACGTCTTCGCCGGTAACGCTGCGCACAACTTCAGGTCCGGTCACAAAGACGCGACCTTCAGGACCAAGCACGACGATGTCGGTCAATGCTGGACCGTAAGCGCCACCGCCAGCTGCAGGGCCAAGCACCACAGAAACCTGTGGAATCTTGCCAGAAGCATGCGTCATGGCCTGGAAGATTTCACCGAATGCCTTGAGGGACTGGATGCCTTCTTGAAGGCGAGCGCCACCGGAATGCCAGATGCCAATGATTGGGCATTGCTTTTCCATTGCGATGACATAGGCATCAGTGATGACCTTGCCCTCGGCAGCACCAAGTGCGCCACCTTGGAACGATGGGTCATTAGCGAATGCAACGACTTCGCGACCATTGATTGTGCCGGTCGCACTGACTGCGCCGATACCTTCGGTTTGCGAAGCAACGTATGTCAATGAGCCTTCATCAAGAAGTTGAGTGAGGCGACGAGGCGCCATTAACTTCTTGTCTTCGACAGCAGGTGTAGACATTAGACGCTCCGGAATGCAAGTACAACGTCATGTCCGCCGAAGCCGAATGAGTTGCTCAGTGCAGCAAGATCACCAGCAGGCAAATCGCGTGCTTCACCAAGAACGACGTCAACGTCAACGCCTTCATCAAGGTTCACAGTGTTAGCAACTGGTGGAACCTTGCGATCGCGCAGCGCCAAGATCGAACCGATAGCTGCAAGTGAGCCAGCGCCACCGAGGAGGTGTCCGGTTGCGCCCTTCACAGCGGTGACAGGTGCATGATCAGCATCAGCGCCAAGAACCTTGCGGATTGCCTTTGACTCAGCAACGTCACCCGCTGGCGTTGAAGTGGCATGGGCATTGATGTGGAAGATGTCCTTGGTCGACAAGTCAGCATCAGCAAGCGCGCGATTCATCGCAAGGATGACACCGCGGCCTTCTGGCTCTGGCTGTGCAATGTGGTGAGCGTCTGCCGCCAAACCCTGACCACCATATGTTGCGTAAATCTTTGCGCCGCGAGCTTTTGCAAACTCCTCAGATTCAAGAACAACAATTGCTGCGCCTTCGGCCATGACGAAGCCATCGCGGTCACGGTCGAATGGACGTGAAGCGCCAGCTGCATTGTCATGACGTGTTGAAAGAGCGCGCATTGCTGCGAACGCTGCGATTGTCAGCGGGTGGATGCAACCTTCGGTGCCGCCACACACAACAACGTCAGCGCGTCCAGTGCGAATCATTTCAGCGCCGTAGCCAATTGCTTCTGCGCCAGAGGCACAGGCGGAAACTGGTGTGTGTACGCCAGCCTGTGCGCCGATTTCAAGACCAACAACTGCTGCTGGGCCGTTTGGCATCAACATTGGAACAGTCATTGGCGAAACGCGTGATGCGCCACGTTCTTTAAGAATGTCGTACTGCTCCATGAGTGAAATTGCGCCACCCACGCCAGTAGCAACAGCTACGCCAAGACGAGTTGGGTCGACTGAATCAACAGCAGCATCTGCCCAGGCTTCGCGTGCAGCGATGAGAGCAAGTTGCTGGGAGCGGTCCATGCGACGAATTTCGTGCGGTTCGAGAACTTCGCTTGGATCCACCATGACTGGGGCAGCGATTCGAACTGGGAGTTCAGCAAATTTTGGGTCTTCCAGAATTGTGATTCCGGAGCGGCCTGCAAGCAAGCCTTCCCATGTGGAAGATACGTCTCCACCAAGTGGAGTAGTGGCACCAAGGCCTGTCACGACAACTGTGCGGCTCATTGTTGTCGTCCTTTCTCTAGTTTCTAATGCGGGCTAGTTGCCTTTACGTGGCAGACGACGATTGCCGCCTGCCACGTTAAAGACGTGCGAGATGTGGCTACTTGTTTGCAGCGATGAAGTTAACGGCATCCGCAACAGTGTTGAGGTTCTTGACCTCTGTGTCAGGGATTGTTACGCCGAACTTGTCTTCACATGCCATAACAACTTCAACCATTGACAATGAGTCAACGTCTAGGTCGTCTACGAATGACTTTTCCATCTGAACGTTTTCTGCAGGGATACCAGCAACTTCGTTCACGATCGCGGCTAAGCCCGCGAGGATGTCCTCCTGTGACATATTCTTTCTCCTTGTTTCTTGTAGGACTTCCCGCAGGTCGCGGGTTGTTCAACCGAATGAGTTGTGCCCATCCGGAACTTATGGGGCGAGTGCTACCTGTCCAGCAAACGCAAGTCCGGCGCCAAATCCCACCATGAGAATTGGTTCACCAGATTTCAACTGACCTTGTTCGCGTAGCGCGTCCATGGCCAGTGGGATAGAAGCAGCTGAGGTGTTGCCGGTCAATTGAATGTCTGTTGCAACGGTGACTGATTCTGGGAGATCGAGTTTCTTGACGATGGCATTTGTAATGCGAAGGTTTGCCTGGTGGGGGACAAAGGCGCTGAGGTCTCTTGCTTCGATGCCGGCTGCGACAAGTGCACGTTCACAAACTTCGCCCATTGAGCCAACAGCCCATCGGAATACGCGCTGACCTTCCATCGTCAGGAATGATTGAACGCCTACGCGTGCTGCGGTCAATGTGTCGGGCTGCATAATGATGGCATCCATAGAGGAACCATCTGCGCCCCACACTGTTGGCGCAATGCCAGGAACATCTGATGCAGAGATAACAACAGCGCCAGCACCATCAGCAAAGATAAATGCGGTTCCACGATCGTCGTAGTTAGTGACGTCGCTGATTTTTTCTGTGCCAACGAGCAGCACGTGTTTGGCTGAACCAGCGCGAATCAAACTGTCGGCAAGGCCCACGCCATAGCAAAAACCTGCACATGCAGCCGAAATATCAAAAGCTGCGGCGTTTGTTGCGCCAACGAGGTGCGCAATTTCTGCTGAAGCCGAAGGAGTGGCATGTCGGTGTGTGAACGTCGCAACAATGACGACGTCGATGTCAGTAGCAGCAATACCCGCGTCGGCTAAGGCGCGTGTGCCAGCGATGGCGCCCATTGACGCGCACGTTTCTTCAGCGCCGGCAAAACGGCGTTCGATGATGCCGGTACGCTCTTGAATCCACTCGTCCGAAGAATCGATGCGTGGTGCAAGTTCAGCGTTAGTGACAACACGGTCGGGACGGTAAGCGCCCAGACCAGTCATGCGTGCACCTGCGACAGTGGCAGGTGTCTTCAAGTGGCTCATGCGCCAGCCTGTGGGTGGAGGCGAAGTAGTGGTTGTCCAGGGTTAACTGGATCGCCATCAGTGACAAGCCATTCAACAATCGTGCCGCCGTGTGGCGCCATGACTGGGTACTCATCGCGCAATGTGCGGATAGTTGCCACCTTGGTGTTGTTATCGAGCGCAGTGCCTGGCTCTTCGCTGACGTTAAATTCAATGGTGCCCTTGAATGGTGCAACTACGAGGCGCCATGTTGGTGATTCGCTGTGATCTGTTGTCGTACCGTGACGAGCAATCAAATCCAAAGCGGCTGGAATGTCATCTGGGGTCTTGAGCGACAGTGTTTCGACATCAGGCATAGCGCGCTTGGCTAAACCAACGAGCGTGCCAGCAGGTGGAAGTTCGATGAGGCCAGTAACGCCAAGGTCGAGCATGGTCTGCATACATAGATCCCAGCGGACTGGATTGCTGACCTGTGTGACAAGGCGCTTGAGAACTTCGCGACCGCTGTGAACGACGGTGCCGTCAGCGTTGCTGAGAAGTTGGATACGAGTGTCGTGGGTAGAGATGGCCTTGGCATGTTGTGCAAGGACTGAAACGGCAGGAGCCATGTGCTGAGTATGGAAAGCGCCAGCAACTGACAGTGGACGAATGCGCGCGCCAGCAGGTGGGTCTTCGGCAAGTGCGTTGAGTTGTTCAACGGTTCCGGCTGCAACGATTTGGCCTGCGCCGTTTTCATTGGCCGCGGTTAGTCCGTGTTCGGCTAGCTTGGCAATTACTTCGTCGCGGTCGCCACCAAGAACGGCGCTCATGCTGGTTGCAGTAACTGCCGCAGCTTGGGCCATTGCGTTGCCGCGTTCGCGAACAAACACCATGGCTTGTTCTGCAGAGATGACGTGTGATGCGGCTGCAGCGGTGATTTCACCGACGCTGTGGCCAGCGCCAACGCCAACCTTGGCGAAAGCTTCACCTGGATGAGGGAAGAGGCTAAGTAGTGAGACCATGCCTGAAGCCACAATCAGAGGCTGGGCAACCGCGGTGTCGCGAATAGTGTCTTCGTCGCTGGTGGTGCCATGTTTGACGAGATCGATGCCGGCAACAGTGCCGAGCCATTTCATGCGATCTTCGAAATGAGGCAGTTCTAACCATGGGGTTAAGAAACCTGGGACTTGGGAACCTTGACCGGGAGCGACGATTGCAAGCACGGGAACAAGCCTCTCGTATTGGTTACCGCTAAATAGGCTAGCGAATCCCTAAATATTAGGGCATTTATTTGTAGGAAACCTACTAATTGCCTAGTTTACGTGCTTGCATTAATGCGATTCTTAGGGTCATAGCATCGGCTGGATCAAATGGGTCCAAACCAGTGAGGTCATGAACGCCCTTGAGGCGATAGCGAACTGTGTTTACATGGATGAAAAGTGCACGGGCACAGGCCTCGATGCTGCCGGTTTTCTCGAGGTAATTGGCCAGCGTAGCTCGCACATCGTCGCGGACATGATCAACCAACAATGCAACAACAGGTGCAATTGCATCGGTGTCGCCATTGAGAACTCGCGCCGCAATCAGCTCATGAGCCATAAGCAAGCGTGATGGGGAATCTACGAGCGACAATGCGCGGTAGCCCGACATCGCTTCGGTTGCCGACGTATGAGCTTCGATGAGAGACGTAGCCAACGGACCTGCGACCACAGTGCCCTGACCAAAGTGACCTACAAAAGGTTTTGCTGCCTCGGCAATTGTCATTGAGTTTGTGACGCCGCTTACGACAGCCACGAGCCGATCGCTTTGGATCCCGACCAATGCATCGAGATGAGCAAGTCGTGCGGTTCGTTGAATCTGTGCGGCATGAACTTCGGCCGCGAGACGAGTGGTTGGAACAGGGCCAACGAGAACGAAAATGCCGCCCTCGAGTTTCCAGCCTGCTGCTGCAGCACGAGCCTCTACAGTGTCGTCGCCTTCGCCGGTCAAAATTGCATCGAGAACAAGAGCCTGGAGTCGGGCGTCCCAAGCACCACGGTTCTCGGCACGTTGGGCGTAAACATTCGCGGCCGCGAAAGCGACCTCGCTGGAATAGCGCAGCAGCGATTCACGTAACTCTGCTTGGCGGAAGTTATTATCGCCAGCAATCGATTCAATTGAATCTTCGACAACAGCAATAGTTGTTCGCACAAGTTCAACAGTTTGTTCAAGGGTGAGCGCATCAGCAAGCTCACGTGGCGCACTAGAAAAGATCTTTTCCGTCAGCGATGTACTAGCCAGAGTTCCTGAGAACCACCCAATGAACGATGTCACACCAAGTTGGGCGAGCGTTCCTACCGATGCACGCTCACGTGCCGAGAGTGCCTTGAACCATGGCAACGTTTCGTCCATGCGGCGCACAGCACTGGACGTTAACTCGCCACTCATGCGCTGAAGTTTGCGCGCCAATACAGCGCGTTCCGCAGCCAAGCGTTCGGGAGTGATGCTGCGAGCCATGTATTAAGTGTGGCGTATCTAGAGAGCAGAGATGCGGGCGACTTCGGATTCGCTCAGTGTGACTCGTTGCAAGATTTCCTGGAGCTGAGTCACTGTGCGAGCACTCGCGATAGGCGCAGCGATACCTGACTGAGCGCGAAGCCACTCCAGCGCAACGCATGACATGGACACATTATGGTCTGCGGCAATGTCACGAATCGCTTCCACAATTGCCCAACCGCGCGCATTGGTGAAATCATCCATGCCATCGGATCGAACACTGTCGATAACAACACCTGGTGCGTACTTTCCGGTCAAGAAACCTGCAGCAAGCGAGTAATAGGGAAGCACTGCAAGACCTTCAGTGACGCATAGATCTTGTAAAGCGCCTTGGTATTCATCGCGAATGATCGCGTTGAAGTTAGGTTGCACAACTGTGAATTCCGCGAGACCTAGTGCTCGTGAGATTTCGAGTGCCTGTGTCAAACGTGGTGCTGTGTAGTTCGACGCACCCAAATAACGGACTTTGCCACTGCTTACGAGTTGATCAAAGGCTGCCAGTGTTTCCTCGAGCTCTACCGTTTCATCGTCATGATGTGCGTAATACAGGTCGATGTAATCAGTCTGAAGTCGACGAAGTGAATCTTCGGCAGCAGCGATGATGTTGGCTGCACTTAAACCTGGACGTGTTTCATGTTTCGCCACTTTTGTTGCAACCACAATGTCCGAACGATTTCCATGCGATGCCATCCACTTGCCAATGATGGTTTCGCTCTCACCACCGACGTTGCCTTCGTGCCACGAGCTGTACATGTCTGCGGTGTCGATGAAATTTCCACCGGCAGCCGCGTAGGCATCAAGAACTTCGAATGACTCTTGTTCGTTCGCACTCCAGCCAAAGACGTTTCCGCCCAGGCATAACTCATGTACCTGAAGGTCAGTACGACCTAAAGGGGAGAGCTTCACGATCAGCCGCCACCCTCGGTGTTGCCTGAACCGGCAGCCTTTGGATCATGCAGTTGGTAGCGATCGATGGCTTCTTGAACGCGAGCTGAGTCAATTTCGCCGCGCTTGGCCAACATGGCTAGCGTCTGAACTGTGATGCTCTCTGCGTCCACCAAGAAGTGACGACGCAGTGCACCGCGAGTATCAGACATGCCCCAACCATCGGTACCAAGTGAAACGAAATCTCCAGGTACCCATTCGCGAATTTGATCTTGCACAGCGCGCATGTAATCCGAAACAGCAATGACTGGACCATCAACGTGTTCGAGGCGCTGAGTCACGTAAGCCTTCTTCGGCTCTTCGCTTGGGTTTAGCAGGTTATGGCGATCAACTTCGAGACCGTCACGACGAAGTTCATTCCAGGACGTTACTGACCACACGTCAGTGCTAACGCCCCAGTCTTCGCGCAACATGCGTTGTGCTTCGAGTGCCCAAGGAACTGAAATACCTGAGGCGAGAAGTTGTGCACGCGGGCCAGTTCGTTCGGCTGACGCTTGGAACAAGTACATACCGCGACGAATGCCATCGACGTCTACATGCTCAGGCTCGGCTGGTTGCGAAATTGGTTCGTTGTACACCGTGAGGTAGTAGTAAATGTTTTCGCTATCTTCGCCATACATACGGCGCATGCCATCTTGAATGATGTGCGCTACTTCGTAAGCGAATGCCGGGTCATAGACAACAACTGCGGGGTTCGTTGAAGCAAGAAGCGGTGAGTGACCATCTTCGTGCTGCAAGCCTTCGCCATTAAGCGTTGTGCGACCAGCAGTAGCGCCGAGCACAAAGCCGCGTGCCATCTGATCGCCGGCGAGCCAGAAGGAATCGCCGGTGCGCTGGAAGCCAAACATTGAGTAGAAGATGTAGACCGGAATCATCGGTTCGTCATGCGTTGAGTACGACGTTGCAACGGCTGTCCACGAGGCAACCGAACCTGCTTCATTAATACCTTCGTGCAGAATCTGTCCGACTTCGGATTCTTTGTAAGACAACATCAGTTCGCGGTCGACCGACATGTACTGCTGGCCGTGCGGTGAGTAAATCTTCAAAGTTGGGAAGAAGCTATCCATGCCGAAAGTGCGTGCCTCGTCAGGAATGATTGGCACGATGCGGTGGCCGATGTTCTTGTCGCGCAGCAAGTCGCGCAGCAAACGTACGAATGCCATTGTCGTTGCGACATGTTGTGTGCCTGAGCCGGTCTTGATGGCTGCGTAGGCATCGTCCTTTGGAAGTTCAAGCGGGCGAGAGACGGCGCGACGCTTTGGTAGCGAGCCACCAAGAGTCGCGCGACGGTCCTTGAGGTACTGAATGTGCTCGTGGTTTTCACCTGGGTGGAAATACGGCGGCAACTTTGCGTCGATTTGATCATCAGTAAGTTCAATTTGAAGAGTGTCGCGGAATGCCTTGAGGTCATCAATCGTGAGCTTCTTCATCTGGTGCGTGGCGTTGCGACCTTCGAACTGCGAGCCGAGGGTCCAACCCTTGATGGTCTTGGCCAAGATGACTGTTGGCTGGCCGGTGTGAGCCATTGCAGCTGCGTAAGCCGCATAGAGCTTCTGGTAATCGTGGCCACCACGCTTGAGGTTCCAAACCTTGTCGTCGCTCCAGTCTTCGACCATGGCCTTGGTGCGTGGATCGCGACCAAAGAAGTTGTCGCGAACGAAGCCGCCACTTTCAGTCTTGTACGTCTGGTAATCACCATCAGGTGTGCGGTTCATCAAGTTAACGAGAGCGCCTTCGATGTCAACGGCGAGAAGTTCATCCCACTCGCGACCCCAAATGACCTTGATGACATTCCAACCAGCACCACGGAAGTGTGATTCAAGTTCCTGAATGATCTTGCCGTTACCGCGCACTGGACCGTCGAGACGCTGCAAGTTGCAGTTAATAACGAAGGTGAGGTTGTCGAGCTCTTCGCGAGCCGCGATACCGATGGCGCCCAATGACTCCGGCTCGTCCATTTCACCGTCACCAAGGAAAGCCCACACATGCTGTTGTGAGGTGTCCTTGATGCCGCGGTGATGCAAATAGCGGTTGAAGCGTGCTTGGTAAATAGCGTTCATTGGACCAAGGCCCATAGACACGGTCGGGAACTGCCAGAAGTCTGGCATCAAGCGCGGGTGTGGGTAGCTTGGCAAACCGTTAGGTGCTGCCGAAAGTTCCTGACGGAAACCATCGAGACGTTCTGTGCTCAAGCGACCTTCGAGGTAAGCGCGGGCGTAGGCGCCAGGGGAGGCGTGGCCCTGCATGAAAATTTGATCGCCGCCGCCTTCGTGATCTTGGCCGCGGAAGAAGTGGTTGAAGCCAACTTCGTAAAGCGATGCACTGGATGCGTAAGTGGAGATGTGGCCACCGACGCCGATGCCAGGACGTTGTGCACGGTGCACGAGCATCGCAGCGTTCCAACGGATGTATGCGCGTATACGGCGCTCGATGAATTCGTCACCGGGGAACTCAGGTTCGCGCTCTGGCGGAATCGTGTTGATGTAGTCAGTGCTGCGAAGGCTAGGTAGGCCAACATTCTTTTCTGCCGAGTGGCGAAGCATCGACAGCATGACGTGACGGGCGCGCTGCTCACCACCATTGGTGATGAGTGCATCGAGAGATTCGAGCCATTCACGTGTCTCTTCGGGGTTGGCATCCACGTACTGTGTTGGCAAACCACCAGCTAAGAGTGATTCTCTCTCGGGACTCATGCGCATCCTGCTTATCTCTAGGAACCAACTCATATTGTGGCCGATAGACCCTTGGCAACGCCACGCGACTCCAAGTTTTGGTCTCAACTCGATTTCTTTCGCGTGTATCAGTTGCCATTTGCCTCAGAGTCGGGTGGACTAGACCCGTGGATGAAAACTCTGCAACCTCGAACGGGTTGGCAGTCAAGCTCGGTTTTACCGCTGGGCAGGTCGTGCAAGAAATCGGTTATGACATCGATACTGATGATGCAGTCTCAAATGCGATTCAATCTGTTGGCGAACTCGTCGACGAAAGTTATGGCGATGTCGTTGATGCGGTGCTGTTATGGTTCCGGGAAGAAGACGGTGATCTCGTTGACGCGCTTGTGGATGCGTTGGGACCGCTGGCTGATCACGGCGTCATTTGGCTGATGACCCCAAAGGTGGGTCGTGCCGGTCACATTGAGCCCAGCGACATTGCTGATGCTGCGCCAACTGCCGGCCTTCAAGTCACTAGCGCAATTAGCGCGGCAACCGACTGGCAAGGCACTCGACTAGTCGCGCCAAAGTCGCGCCGCTAAGTTGTAACTGACTTTTCAATAACTACTCACTAGATACAGAGGAAACATGTCACTGGAAATCGGCCAAGAAGCACCAGACTTCACATTGAAGAACCAATTCGGCGAAGAAGTAACACTGTCGAGCTTCCGCGGCGAAAAGAACGTCGTACTCGTTTTTTACCCAATGGCATTCACAGGTATTTGCACCGGCGAATTGTGTGAAATCCGTGATCGCAGCGCAGACTTCGCAACTGATGACGTTCAGTTCCTTGGCATCTCATGCGATACACCAGCAAGCCTCAAAGTATTCGCAGAACAAGAAGGACTGCAGTACCCGCTACTCAGCGACTTCTGGCCACACGGCGCAGTGTCACAGGCATATGACTCATTCTTCCCAGAGCGCGGTTTCTCGCTTCGCGGAACATTCATCATCGACAAGCAGGGCATCTTGCGTTGGTCTGTTGTGAACAGCCCTGGCGATGCTCGTAACTCAGATGAGTACAAGGCTGCATTGGCCGAACTGTCCTAATTCGCTAGGAAAGTTCAAGATGCGGACCGCATCAAAATAGTGTGAAATTAACTGTCACGTACCTGGGTAGACCCGAGACTTCCAGGTACGTGACATTTTCATGAGGGACCCCGATTTCACAGATGTCGTTTGATTAGGTATCTTTATGAATGCACGTCGGGCGCTTAGCTCAGTTGGCTAGAGCATCTCGTTTACACCGAGAGGGTCAGGGGTTCGAGTCCCTTAGCGCCCACCATATAAATCACCTTCCTTCGGGAAGGTTTTTTATTTGCCTCAATTCATACACATCAAAGGTGTATGCTATGTGTATGAGTCGCACAAACATTGATCTACCTGACGATGACATCGCAGAACTGATGCGTCGTTTTGATTTGCCCACCAAGAAGAGTGCAGTTGAATTCGCGCTCAAACGAGTGCTGGAAATAACCGACCAGCGAGCAGCTGTCGAGGCGCTATTTGGCATGGGTTTTGACGGCGATAATTCGATGTTCGACGATGCACCGGAAGTTGGTGAATTGAGTGACCCAAAGATTTCTGCTTGATACTTCGGTGTGGATCAACTTGACCAAGCGTGATTCATTTACGCAAGGGAAATTCTTGAAGGCTATCGAGGCTGGCCAAGTTTTGTATCACTGCGGCCCAGTCATACTCGAACTAATGGCAGGAACAAAGCCCGGCGAAGATTTTCAGATGCAAACGCGCATCGATGCTTTTTATCAGTTGCCTCATGACATTCATTTTGATTATCGCCGTGCTGGAATTATGTATCGCGAACTACGTCGAAAAGGCGTAACTATTCGAAGCCGGCCAGATTGCCTCATTGCGGTAATCGCCATGGCTCATGAAGGGGTCACGTTGATTCATGACGATCAAGACTTCGAGCTCATTGCCGAGCACTATGACCTCAAACAAGAACGTTGGGCACGAGCGGCCTAGTGGGGTAGTTGACATAGGCGCATTGCTGAGTTACATTTAGTTGAAAGTTCAACTACTTAGGACAAAGCCATGAGCCAGAACCTCGAAACCAAGATGCCCGCCTTGTACATCGGCCATGGCGCACCATTGCTTTTGGATGATCCGGTATGGACAAAACAGTTAAAAGACTTGGCAAAAACAATTGAGCAACCTAAGGCGATTCTTATCGTTTCGGCCCATTGGGAAGCTGCACCGCTCATGCTCGGCGCAACAGATTTTGGCGCTCCATTGATCTATGACTTTGGTGGCTTCGATCCCAAGTACTACAACATCCAGTACAAGACCCCGGATTCAGCTGCGTTGGCGCAATTGGTTCATTCAGTGCTGGGCGATAACCAGAATGCTGTAGATAACAAGAGTCGCGGACTCGATCACGGCGCTTATGTTCCGTTGATGACGATGTATCCAGATGCCAACATTCCGGTCTTGCAGATGTCGATTCCAACTCACAATCCAAAAGAGTTGTTCAAGCTCGGACAGCGGCTTGCGCCACTACGCGATCACGGAGTACTCATCGTGGGTAGCGGTTTCTTGACGCATGGATTGCCATACCTCAAGGAATTCCGCATTGAAGCAACTCCACCAGCATGGAGTGTGGACTTTGATTTGTGGGCACAAGATGCCATGGCTCGCGCTGACCTCGACACGTTAATGAACTACAAAGAGCTAGCTCCTGGCATGCCTTACGCACATCCAACAGTTGAGCATTTGTCGCCAATCTTCGTAACGCTGGGCGCGTCCTCAGATGCCAACGTCGCAGCAGATGTGGTCATCGATGGTTACTGGATGGGGCTTGCAAAGACTTCAATTCAGGTCGCCTAATACCGGTCGCGGTAGAGTAGTGGCACACCGCTTTTGCGGTGGCTAACTAAATGAGGTGACGATCGTGGCCGTTAACGCATCCGCGGAGCAACAACAGGCGCTGCTTGACGTGCAGGCGATCGATACGAAGTTGCTACAAGTTGCACACCGACGCAAGCAAATTGCCGAAGTTGCCCAGGCTCATGAGCTCGAAGTGCAGCTCGGTTCAATCGACATGAAAATAGTCGCTGCCATCACTGAAGTTTCTGACCTTGATCTCGACCGTGCCAAGGCGGAAGCCGATGTTGAGCAGGTCGTTAATCGCGCAAACCGCGACAAGGAACGTATGGATTCAGGTTCTGTTAGCGCCAAAGATTTAGCTGGCTTGCAAAGCGAACTTGAGTCACTTGCTAAGCGTCAAAGCGAACTTGAAGATGTCGAACTTGAAATCATGCAGAACCTCGAAGAGGCTCGCGCAGCACATGCCGAGCTAAAGGCACAGCGTGAAATCGTCGAGGCACAGCTTCGCGATGTCGAAGGTGCGCGGGACGAGCAACTTAATCAACTCGCAGCCCAAGAAGCCGAGTTCATTGAGCAAAAGAAATCTGCAGTTCAAGGCTTGCCGGCAGATTTAATCACCCTCTATGACAAAGTTCGCGATGATCTTGGTGGCGTTGGCGCAGCCTTGCTGCAACACGGCGAATGCAAGGGTTGTCACATCGCGCTTGATTCCGATGAGCTCAGTCGCATTCGTGGGCTCGCAGCTGATGTCGTTGTTCGCTGTGAACAATGTCGTCGTATTTTGATTCGCACATCGGAGTCTGGCCTGTGACCCGTTTCGTTGTTGAAGCTGATGGTGCATCGCGCGGAAATCCTGGTCACGCCTCGTACGGAACAGTGATTTTGCATGGCGAAACTGGTGAAGTGGTTGCTGAGCGAGCCGCCGTCTTGGGTCATGCGACGAACAACGTTGCCGAATACAACGGACTAGTTGCCGCACTTGAATTTATTTCTTCTGTCGATCCCGAAGCCATCGTTGAAGTGCGAATGGATAGCAAGCTCGTTGTTGAGCAGATGAGTGGTCGCTGGAAGATTAAGCACCCTGATATGCAGTCACTTGCCATTCGTGCGCGCCAGTTGATGCCGGTTGGAAATGTTACATACACCTGGATCCCACG
The DNA here is from genome assembly GCA_023260395.1 of Candidatus Nanopelagicales bacterium. Classification (GTDB taxonomy): domain Bacteria; phylum Actinomycetota; class Actinomycetes; order S36-B12; family UBA5976; genus UBA5976. Next base: position 16,660 of record JALQVI010000013.1, on the reverse strand, counting down.
CGAAGACAACAAGCGTGCAGATGCACTAGCCAATGAAGCTCTGGATACTCACCTTGCAGGTGGGTCAGGAATTATCGAGCGTCCTTAATGGCGATGGTGTTATTGCCGCCTTCGGAAACAAAAACATCCGCAACTGGCAACAAAGTTCTACAACCTCAATCGTTGGCCTTTCCCGAGTTGAATCCAATTCGCGAACGACTGTTCGATTCACTCATTAAATTGAGCGACGGTTCACGTTCAAAGGCTCGAACTGCCTTGGGTATCAGTGTTAAGCAAGAGTGGGAGATCGAACGCAATCAGATTCTGCGTTCAGCTCCAGTTGGTCCGGCTTGGCGGATATATACCGGCGTACTGTTTGACGCTATTGGCGTTGATAGCCTCACGTCGGCACAACTCAAGAAGTTAACGACCATGTCATATGTGCAATCTGCACTCTTTGGATTGATTTCTTTGAGTGATGAAATTCCCGCGTATCGACTCTCGGGGGATTGCACACTGCCTAAGGACGGAACCGTCGCCTCATTGTGGGCCAAGAGCATTTCGCAAATTCTTGAGAACCAGAATGAACTCATCATCGACATGCGTTCTGGAACCTATGTGAAACTTGGTCCGATTCCAGCATCGTGTGAATCTGTTGTTCCAAAGATCTTGCAACGAATGCCATCTGGTCCGCCAAAAGTTGTGTCGCACCACAACAAGGCCACCAAGGGAAGAATCTTGCGAGCAATGGTGGAATCAAAAAGCGCTATCAAGTCCGTGGATCAGTTGGGCAATGTCATCGCCGGTCTAGGTGCGGATGTCACAATCAAGAACGATAAAAAGGACAGCACTGCAATCACAATGGAAGTAGTTGTAGACGTTTTATAGCGACTATTGAAACTACATTTTGTATGTCGACAGCAAGATGCTGGTTTCGGACGACGAAATGGATTTCAGTCGTCGGATTGCATTCAGCTCGCGGTCAAAATCCTCAAGCGACTCGGCTTGAATTTCAGCGATTAAATCCCATTTGCCGTTCGTTGAGTGAATGGCGGTCACGCTGGGTCGTGACTGAAGCTCTCGCACCAAAGTCTGAGCGTTATTGCCGTCAACGACGATAGACATCACTGCGCGAACCACATTGGGTGTCGTGCCGGTTTGAATCTTGATGGTGTAGCCAGCGATAACGCCAGAGTTTTCCAAACGAGTGATGCGATTTTGGACTGTAGGACGAGCGACATCAAGTGACTGGGCCAGGGCACTAATGGAAATGCGGGCATCTTTGCGCAGTGCAGCCAAAATCGAGCGGTCTAAGTCATCCATGTCTCAATCTTGGCAAATTGCATCAAGTTCTGTCACTTTTCTTTCATGTTGGGCAATTTGCTAGGCAATTTCGTCATATTGCTGTTAGCGAGCGTCGTGTTTGATGGCTCCGTCAACAATCGTGAGCATTGCATGCTGGTCGAGCAACTCGGAGGCTTCTAGCTCGTAAAGGTTGTAAGACCAGATTGCAATGTCTGCTTTCTTACCCACAGCGATATCGCCAAATTCATTTTCGCGATGCCAGGCCCATGCGCCTTGGCGTGTGTAGCCGTTAATCGCTTCAAAAAGTGAAATGCGTTCGCTTGGCGTCCAACTGTTTTTGCCGTCGAGTGAAGCGCGGGTCAAGGCGCTGTAGAAACCAACGAGTGGATCCATTTCGCCTACTTGCCAGTCACTAGAGAGCGCGACGTGGGCACCGGACTTCATCAGTGAATTGATGCGCCACGCTCGATCCCATCGAGATTCACCGACGTTGTTCATCCACGCACCTTCGATGAGGTCAGGGGAGCAGTGTCGAGGTTGCATCGCTGCTGTGATGCCAAGTTGGGACAGGCGCGGAAGGTCATCGGGATGAATGCATTCCACGTGAACAATTCCATGGCGTCGATTATGAGTGCTGTTGAGTTGTTGTGCGTTTTCAATGGCGTCAAGGATTAATCGAATTCCACCGTCGCCAGTTGCATGCGTATGAGTTTGCAGGCCAAGTCGGTCAAGTTCGGAAACTATGAAATTAAATTCTTGAACTGGTGCACTTGGATGACCTTTAACTCCAGCGCGATTTGCGTAGTCATCCAGCATCCATGCTGTGTGCGGTTCAATGACATCATCTGCGTACAACTTGATTGGTCCGAGTGACAGCATTCCTGAATCGACATGCTCATCAATAGTTTGCCGAAGTTGTTGCCGAAATTCGTTTCCTTCATCAATGGGATGGAAGAGAGCTGCAATCACGCGTGACGTCAATTTGTTTTCGCTGCGAGCGCGGTCAAAGAGCTCGAGTTCGGCCATTGGAACTTGTGGCTCGACAACAGTCGTGATGCCAAATGCGGTGGCCATCTGCATGCTTGATAAAAGTTTGCGATAACGGCGGTCGGGCGAATACATCGGTATGTCACGTTGAAGTGACTTTAAGCCCACGGTTGTCATGGCGCTGGTGTAAAAGTCCGTGACCCATCCTGTTGGCTGACCATTGTCATCAAACTCTGGTTGTCCCCACGAAAAATTGACGCCCTTTTCAACTCCTAAGAGTCGGAGTGCTACAGCGTTTAACCACACTGAATGCTGGTCATAAGTGGTGATGAAGATTGGTCGGTTGGTTATGCCAGTTAAATCTGAGGCATTTGGTCGACGATTTTCAACAACGGAGTAATTGGCGTTCTCGCCGCAAATCCACGTTAAGTCCGGTCGCGAATCAGCGAAGTCTTTCAAAGTCTTGCGAACCGGATCGAGTGTGTGGAATTCCTGAAGATTCACCGCATCTGAATCAAAGCCGAGAAGTAGGTGGTTGTGGCTATCGATGATTCCTGGCGTGACGAGTTCGCCGTTCAGTTCGATAGTTTGCCGCGCAGGTGGAGCATCGTGTTTGGGTCCAATGAAGGTGATGCGGTCTGCGGTAATTCCAACGGAAGCCGAGGTCGGAATGGCTGATTGTGCATTGTGAACAACGCCGCCGTTTATGAGCAGATCCAGCATTTTTCTACCTTAGCCAAAAGAGGCTTATTCTTGAGGCAGACGAGTCGGTCGGATGATCGCGCGTAGCAATACGCGAGGAAAGTCCGGACTCCATAGGGCAAGAGTGGTGGATAACGTCCACCTGGGGTGACCCACGGGAAAGTGCAACAGAAAGTAAACCGCCTGAGCAATCAGGTAAGGGTGAAACGGTGAGGTAAGAGCTCACCAGTGATTGTGGTGACACAGTTAGCTAGGTAAACCCCACTCGGAGCAAGACCAAGAGAGCTTCGGCTCAGAGCAGGTGACGGCCCGTCATTGGCCTGCAGGTAGGTTGCAACAGGTCGTCGGTAACGGCGATCGCAGATGGATGATCATCGCTGCGCAAGCAGTACAGAATCCGGCTTACAGACCGACTCGTCTATTTAAAGTTCTTGATAGGAAACGACTTTGCGCTAATGTGCCGACATGGCTTCAATCAACCAGGGAAGAATGACTGCGCGTCCCGATGGTTCGTATGTCGTTTTTCTTATTGGAATGCGGATAAACAATGTGTTTGCAATTCACCGTTGGTTGCCGGTTATTCTGGCAATGCCCAAGATGCTAAAAGAACTTCATGAGCATCGTGAGTTGGGATTTCTTTCATATCAAAACTGGTTCGCCCGTACAACAATTCTTGTTCAGTATTGGGACAGCGCAGACAATCTGATGGCCTATGCCAAAGCGGGAGACTCTGCGCACTTGCCAGCATGGCGTGCTTTCAATCGCGCTGCTAATTCCTCAGCGGTTGGAATTTGGCACGAGACGTATGTCATTGATCCAGGCAAGTCAGAGAATATTTATGTCAACATGCCAGCATTTGGCTTCGGCAAGGTTGGAGAGTTGCAGTCGGTAAAGGGCAAGCTCAACTCAGCCCAGGATCGACTTACTCAGCAACAGGACTAAAGCATTCCGTAATGCATGACTGGTCGATAGTTTCGCCAGGCAGAACTTCAACATTAAGTAGGACAGAGCTTTCGCCGGGAACTATTGCAATGTTTTCGACCTTTTGAAATTCATCGGTTGAACATGCGCAAGCGCCACTTGCGCAGCCCTCGACAATTTCGACAATCTTTGAAGTATCCGAAACGTCGCTGAGCTCAACGGTTAATTTCGTTCCCACTTGTTGTGCACTGATTTCCATTGAGGACTCCTAGGTTCTCATTGATTCTAAGAGTTTCAACATCAAGAGTTCGTGTTTCATTCCGGTGCTGATTATTGTACGATTATAGTCGTACAATCAAACTAACGAATATTCCAATGAGAGTGAGGATGGCATGGCGCACATTCTTCCGCCGACTCCGGAGAAGTTAGATCTTTATGCCGTACTTAATGCTTTGGCTGATCCGATCCGGCTATCAATCGTCATTGATCTTGATAAAACCGACGATCTTGAATGTGGCACGTTTAATGTCGACGTCACCAAGAGCACTCTGACTCATCATTTTCGAATTCTTCGAGAAACGGGTGTCATCTCGACAACGAAGAGTGGCACACGTTCACTCAACCGATTACGGCGAAAAGAACTAAACGATTCATTTCCAGGTTTGCTGGATTCAGTGCTCAAAGGCGCAAAGAAGGTAGGAAAGTAATGTCGATGACATCAGATAAAACTACGAAGCTCATTCCTTGGATATTTGTGTTCTTGTGGAGCACGGGGTTTGTCGCTGCCAAATATGTCCATCCATATTCCGGACCATTTATTTTCTTAAGCCTGCGCTACACCTTGGCAGCGGTTGTACTCGTGATCGTTGCGGTTATTCAAAAGAAGCGCTTTTCATTCACTAAGACGCAAGTGTGGCACCAAGCTTTAGTGGCCTTTTTGTTGCACTTTGTGTACATCGGTGGAGTGTTTTACGCGATTCACTTGGGTGTCTCGGCTGGCATCACTTCAGTCATTGTTTCCCTTCAGCCGGTTTTTGTTTCACTTTTGGCGATTCCAATGTTGGGCGAACGATTTCGATTTATCGAAGCCGTGGGATTAGCACTAGGCGTTGTCGGCGTAGCTCTATTGCTATTGCCGAAAGTCTTGCAGGGCGATGTGTCGTCGCAATTTAGTGCTGCAGGAATCATTTCAAGTTTCATTGCACTGTTTGGCACAACTTTGGGCTATATCGCGCAGAAGAAAACTGGCGGTGACATCGACTTTGTCACTGGAACGGCAGTTCAGTACGCGGTTACAGCAGTGTTGTTCATTATCACCACGGTGCTTGTTGGTGATTATGCAGTTCAGTGGACTCCGCAATTCTTTGGTGGCCTGATGTGGAGTTCGATGGTTCTCTCGATTGGCTCAATATTCTTGCTGTATTCGTTGCTTCGAAAGGGAAGTGCCGGCAGCGTTTCAAGTCTGTATTACCTTGTCCCGCCATTTGCAGCTATTCAGGCGTACTTATTGTTTGGTGAGACGATTCCGGTCATTGGATTGGTCGGTATGGCATTAGCTGGGCTCGGAGTGATGCTCGTTATGCGTACAACTGGTAGCGACGGGCATTAAAACTTAGGGCTTTAGTCATTATTCGAGATTGATGTGAGTAAAAGTTCGGCGTCGAGGCATTTGACCGCTTCGTTGAATTGCTTCTTGGCGTAACCAAGTTGTTGCGCGAACTGAAACATGGAACATTCCGCTAGTTCGGGCGACGCCGTGCCGTTGAGATAATGCGCCATCACGTATTGATAAGAAGCTGAAAAATTGATGGCGAAAGCTTCAGTATCAGGGCACGTAATTTCACCTCGACGTACCGCATCATTCAGCGCCTCAATCAAAGTTGCATGTCGATCGTTTGATTGAGCCCAATGGTTAAGACCCGTAGACAACACGATGTTGGCGAATTGTGATTCATTTTGTGCTTGCCGTGAAACGTGAACTGCGACAGCCAGCATTCCAAGCGGAAGCTGGTCGGGGAGAGAATGCTGAAGTACGGAAACCCACTTCGTTGTCGCGACACCAGCTAGTGCGACGCCAACGAAACTTTGTGATATCTCCACCAAATTGGATAGCTCATATGAATGGGTTAAGACAGTAACTATTGATGGCCACGCCTTCACTCCTGATTTCAACCACCAGCCATCGGACTACATCGACGCCAGTACGAAGGGCGCGGCAGCAATTGCACTCACAGCAGGCAAAACGTACTCAGTTTCAATCGTCGTAGAAGCTGACAACTCAAGCGGTGACTGGAACATTACGAGCCAGTTATGGATTGACTTTGACGGCAATGGCACAGTGAGCGACTCGACCGAGCGTGTTTTGCATGTGTCATCGAGTACCAGTACTTGGAGTGCATCCCAAGCAGGCTTTGTTGAAAAAACATATGCCGCAACTTTCACTGTGCCAACAAGTGCAGTAAGTGGCACCCATTGGGCGCGTGTTTTAGAAAATGACGTTGATGCAAACTCGCTTAATGCATGTGTGACAGGCGGGCAGTCAACAGCCAACTCGGCATCAGCCGTTGATCTGTTGGTCAACACGACCGCAGCAACAAAGCCCGAAGTTGCTTCAGCTCCAGGCAAGACCTCATTCAAGGTGTATTTCGGCAATGCTTCTCATCGACTCAACAAGAACGCCAAAGCCAAGATCAAACGTGAATTCAAAGAAGTTGGACCAAAACTCAACACAAATTCACGCGTGACTGTCACAGTGACCGGATGGTCGCAGCCAACACGTTGGGGAGTGGACAGCAAGGCTCTTGCTAAAAAGCGCGCCAAAGCTGTTGTGAAGTACCTCAAGTCGCTGGGACTCAAGGCAACTTATGTCGTGAAGGCCCCAGGCGATGCAAAGGTGAATAGTAAGAAATCACGTCGAGCAAGTGTCGTTATTAAGTGGACTAACGCGCAGTAGATCAATCTCAGAGAAAGGCTCGATTACCTTTTGAAAGTAGTCGAGCCTTTCACGTTGAGTTCCGTTTCAACCATTGTTAACGAGTACGAGTTCTTGCCGGCAATGTCTGAAATGTCGATCGTTGCCTTGCCGTACTTCGACAGTTTGACTCGCGCTATTACCGACTTGCCGCGTTTGATGATTACACGATCCTGTCGCGACGATGGAATAACAGTTTGCCGGGTATGAGTAGGCAGCAGGCCATTTTGGAACCAGGCATTGCGATCCGCAGAAATCTTAAGTTGCAAAATTCCGGGGCTAAGGCGCTTCACTTTAACTTTGACGTCAGTTGCTCGCTTAACAGTGACCGGAGCTTTCAAACTAATTTGATGAATGTCGTTGAAAGTGCCTTCGCCGTTTGAGTTCTTGGTTACCAATGACTCAGCTTTGTTTTGCGTTAATTTCCCTAAGTATGCGGTGTACGATCCTGAAATCGCTTCTCTGATTCCAAGGTTGTTCGGAATGTAGGTTGAAAGTCGCAATTCATTTCCGAATTCGATGGTTCCGCTCTTTGGGTTGTAGCGCTTGTAGAAGGCCGTGTAAATAAATCCTTGATTAGGCGCCGACCCGTCAAGGGAGATGCTCAAGTTGTACAAAGTTGAGGAAAATGTGAATCCCTGACATTGGACCGCAGAATCTGGGATAACGAAATAGGTTGGGCCGTTCCATATATAGCCGTAATTTTTCTTGAGTGAAATTGTGCACGATGAAGCAGTCTTCGATTTGATAACGAGGCTTACGGGATGTGCGAGGCGTAAACGATAGTGCTTACTTGTTGCAGGGTCAGTTAAGTAAAAAGAACCTTCGGAGTAGCCACCAGGAGCAACTTGGGTAAAAGGCTTGGACGTCGCGGTACCGAGAAGTTCGAGTTTGGTTGATTGCTCGACAGTGTTTGTCTGGGGGTTAAAGCGCGTTACAGATTTATTGCCTAAGTTGAGATTTCCGGATCCATCCGACGTGCGAAACCATACAGACGAGATTTGGCCTACGTTCGCGTCGAATGGGCAAGTTAAGGCTGAATCAGGCACAAACGCCTGAACAGCTCCTGTGAGGTCGGCTTCATAAGTTGCATTCAAGTTGATATCGCAAAATTGCGATTCGAAGGTAACGTTTGCAACTGCGGGACTAAATGCGCTTGTGGCAAGTGAAGCTGAGAGCAATGCAATAAGTGAAATTTTCTTGAGATTCATGTTGGGGACTCCTCGTGCAATGCGAATCTGTCTGAATAACACTTCGAAGTACCTGGGTGGTAGTCGAGTTCATGCGCCCCCGTGCCATGACAACTTCAGTATGCGGCATAACGCCTCAATTGACAGGGAAAACCCTAATTGTTCACATATAGGTGGTTTGTCTGATTTGTCTAGAGACTAATTCGATCTGCCGATGTAAAGGTCTGGGCGATGGTTCAGCGCCAAAATCCCGTTGAAGATGATGACGCCAATCAATGAATGCAACGTTGCGGTCAAGCCGTATGCGCTAAATCCAAATGCCAGAACCGCAACGTCAATGAGCGCCTGAATGTACCCAGCTTGAATTTTCAATTTTTCTTGAACTATCAGGGCAACTACTTGAAAGCCGCCTAGCGATGAATTGTGTCGGAATACAGCGAGCACTCCGATGCCGGCGAGTGTGTTGGCGATGACCGCAGCGGCCAGTTGGTTAGAAACTGTCATGTGAACAAAGCGCGGGAATAAGTCGACTAAGTAAGAGACAAAAACAATGTTCACGAAACTACGCGTGGCAAAACTTAGACCTTTCTTCCAAATTGCTAAACCGAAAAACGGGATGCTGATCATGACGTACATGAGGCTCAACGAAATGCCTGAGGCCTTGGCGAGTAATTGAGCAACACCTACCGCACCGCCAGTGAGTAGTCCTCCGGCTTGCATGAATCCAATGCCAATGGCAATCAAAATCGAGCCGGTGGCAAGGCCAAAGAAATCTTCGTACCAAGTGTGCTGGCGCGACTCCATCGTCATAAAAGAACCTTATCTATTGGCGAATCTAGTTGTTGGTGGCCATTGGAAAGAAGTGATTAATGTCGTGGCTTTTGTGTCATTAAATGTTGTCTAAAAGGTCTCACTTATTTTGACTCCTTTGTTGTCAATCGGGTCGATACTGGAGATGAAAGAAGTGTTTCAGCGAAGGAGCCTGCAATGAAGGTGCATGGAAAAGTGTTAGTCGTCACTGGTGCTGGAAGCGGCATGGGTCGTGAGTTGACATTGCAACTTGTTGGCAAGGGTGTAAAGGTCGCAGCCGTAGATTTTCGAGGCGAATCACTCGCTGAAACGAAGGCTCTTGCCCAAGCGCTGGGAGGTGTAGTCGAAACGTTCGTCGTTGATGTGAGCGATGCTGGCAGAGTTGCGGGATTGCCGAATGACATTGAGGCAAAGCTCGGCCCAGTGGATGGGTTGATCAATAATGCAGGAATTATCCAGCCGTTCGTCAAAGTTAATGAACTAACAATCGAACAGGCTGACAAAGTTATGGCTGTAAATTTCCATGGTCCGTTGACGATGATTAAAGCCTTCTTGCCTGGACTGCTAACTCGACCTGAAGCACATATTTTGAATGTCTCTTCGATGGGGGCGTACGCACCCGTTCCGGGCCAAAGTGTTTATGGCGCATCCAAGGCTGCAATTAAATTGCTCACCGAAGGATTGCGGTCGGAACTTCTTGACACCAACGTTGGGGTGACAGTTGTTTTCCCAGGGGCCATCAATACCAACATTGCTGCAAATTCTGGAATGGCAATGCCGGCGGCCGATAGTGCAGCCACGAGTTCAATAAAGATGACGCCGGCGCCAGATGCGGCAGCTGTAATGATTCAGGCAATTGAAAACAACAAGCCAAGAGTTTGTATCGGCAAGGATGCTAAGACGTTAGATCTGTTGACACGACTTAATCCGGTTTATGCAGCCAAAGTGATTTACAAACAGATGGCTTCGTTGCTGGGTTAAGCCCGTTTAAGTAATACGTGATAGCCGCGCGAGAAAACAAGAATTACCGCAACTCCAGCCATCAATGGGGTTAAAAGAAATATCCAATCTGGTTTCGACAGCATCACCAGCAAAGGAACTGCACCAGCAGGAGGGTGCATGGTGTGCGTCGACTGCATCGCGAACATCGACAGAGCCACTGACAATCCAAGCGTCCATGCATTGACACCCCAAATGTTGAGAACTGCTAAACCAAAGAATCCTGCGATGAGATATCCGCCGACGATATTTTTGTTCTTAACGAGTGGACTATCCGGCAGCGCGAAGATCAGTACGAAAGTTGCGCCGAATGGTGCAATCAGGAACGGTGTAGAAGTTCCGTCAGCGATGAGCTTAAGCAACGCAATTCCGAAAAACGTTCCGATGGCTGCAACAGCATTACGACGATGAATTTCCACTCGTGAAGTGTATGTCCTTTGGGATGTTAATCAGTTACTTGCGTTGCGCGAATAAGGCGCTATCGTTCCACAATGTGAATGTATGTTGCGCAGGGATAAACGGACCAAACCGTGTTTCATTCTTTGCATTCTTGGGCTGTAAAGTACGTAGAAATCACTTCGATGACAAGCAGGGGATCGCATGGCACTGGCTACACGTTTGGACAAGTTGGGTACTGAAACCGCGTTTGCAGTTTCACTTGCAGCCGCAGAATGGGGCGCACAGGGAAATCGCATTTTCCCCTTCCATCTTGGCGACCTAAACCTTCCAACACCTCGCAACATCGTCGAAGCAATGAACAAGGCGATTGCCGATGGCAAGACCGGGTACTGCCCAGCAGCTGGCATCCCACAACTCCGTGAAGCCTTGGCCCATGACATTGGCTCAAACCGCGGTCTTAACTTCGGTCCGGAAAATGTTGTTGTGCAGCCTGGTGGAAAGCCAGTAATCACCAAGTTCATCCAGGCAGTCATGAACCCAGGTGACGAAGTTCTGTACCCAAATCCTGGTTACCCGATTTACGAATCACAGATTGATTACTTCGGCGGTGTCGCCAAGCCTTACCGCTACATCCCAACGGGAACAAACTTCAGCATTGACATTGAGCAGATCGAATCTTTGATTACGCCAAAGACCAAGGCAATCATTTACAACGATCTTCAGAACCCTAATGGTGCTGAATCAACAGATGCAGAACGTGAAGCACTCGCAGCACTAGCAATTAAGCATGACCTTTGGGTGCTTTCGGATGAGGCATATTTCGATATGCGCTACGCAGGCAAGTCAAAGTCAATCGCTTCAATTCCAGGTATGGCCGAGCGCACAGTAATTCTTTACACATACTCAAAGAAGTACGCGATGACTGGTTGGCGTCTAGGTGCTGCAATTGCGCCAACTGAACTCGCAACTGTTATTGCAAAGCTCAACACCAACGATGAGTCATGCACCACTCACTTCGTTCAGTACGGTGGCGTCGAAGGTGTGACTGGCGACCAGTCAAGCGTTCCAGCAATGCTCAGCGTCTTGAAAGATCGTCGCGATGCTGCACTTGAAATCCTTCGCGATACCAATGGCATCAAGGTTCATACGCCAGAAGCTGGCTTCTACTTATTCCCAGACATCACCGAAGCGATGGCGAATAAGGGCATCACTGATCTTGCAGACTTTGCACAGCAGGCGCTTCATGAAACTGGCGTTTCATTCTGTACTCGCCGCCACTTCGGTACGCCACAGCCTGATGAAACTTTGCAGTACATTCGTCTAGCGTTCTCGGGCATTGATAAGGCTGACATTGTTGATGGTCTTGGCCTACTCAAGCAGTGGATCGAAGCATAAATGGCGCGCGTTGTAGTTACCGGCAAAATTCCTGCTGGTGGTTTAGAGCGACTCAAGGCTGAACATGACGTCACGTCATGGGATAGCGAAGATGCCATTTCGCGCGAAGAACTATTGACTATGGTTGCTGGCGCTGATGCGATTGTTTCGTTGTTGACTGAAAAGATTGATGGCGAGTTGCTCGACGCAGCTGGCCCTCAGTTGAAGTCAGTGTCAAACGTTGCAGTTGGATACAACAACATTGATGTTCCAGCGTGCGAACAGCGTGGCGTTATCGTGACCAACACTCCTGGTGTTCTCACTGATGCAACAGCGGACATTGCAATGTCACTAATCTTGATGGCAACTCGACGACTTGGTGAAGGTGAACGAGTTATTCGTTCCCAGACTCCATGGCAGTGGGGAATGTTCTACATGCTTGGCATGGGCCTCCAGGGTCGCCAGCTCGGCATCGTGGGCATGGGTCAGATTGGTATCGCGACGGCTCGCCGTGCCAAGGCATTTGGAATGAACATTGCGTACACGCGTCGTTCGCCACTTGAAGATCACGTCATTCAAGAGTTGGATGCGAAGTTCATGACAATGGACGAGCTCATCGAGACCAGCGACGTGCTTTCGTTGCATTGCCCATACTCACCAGCGACTCACCACTTGATCAGTGAAAACCAGCTAGCCCGAATGAAGAACTCGGCTTACTTGGTGAACACCGCCCGTGGCCCAATTGTTGATGAAGATGCTCTGGTTCAGGCATTGAAGTCGGGCCAAATCGCAGGTGCTGGCTTAGATGTGTTTGAAAATGAGCCAACCGTTCATCCAGGTTTGCTTGAACTCGACAATGCGGTATTGATTCCGCATCTTGGTTCAGCAACAGTTGAAACTCGTGCGGCTATGGCTGACATCGCAGCGACAAATGCGCTGGCGATTCTTGCTGGTAATACCGCGCCTAACATCGTCACAAGTTAGTTGTTAATAAAAAATACCCTCGAGCATTTTGCTCGAGGGTATTTTTTATTAGACCTATGGAGTTGGCGGAAATCGATAAATCACTTTGCCAAAATCATCCGTGGCAAAAAGATACAAAATGCGTAGCGGCTCGTCGTCGAAGTTGTTGATTTGGTGAAGAGCGTCACCCGGAATGAAAATCATCATGTCTGGTTCCACGTTGTACTCGACGTGTTCAATTGTGACTACGCCCTTACCGCTGAGCACATAATACGTTTCATGTTGTGAATGTCGGTGTGCTTCAAGTGACTGGCCTTTCAGTACTCGAGCGACACCCAACACCATGTCTGTGCCTTCGTCAGAATTTCCCTGCAACGCTTTCCATGTAACTTCGCCACGTTCGTGAACTTGATCAGCTGGCCAGCCTGCCCAGTCATAGTCTTCGAGTTTTCTCACAATCGGTTCCATAGTGGCGAGCATAGGAGTTTTGGATGCCTCCGCGAGCGAATATAGTTAAATCGTGATTATTGATGTGTGGTCCGATGTTGTTTGTCCCTGGTGCTTTATTGGTCGTAGGCGGCTACAAAAAGCCATTGCGGGACTGGGTCAAGGTATTGACATCACCGTGCGTCACCGAGCCTTCCAGTTAAATCCCGCTGCCACTGGAGTTGAGCAGACCTCGAAAATGCTAAGTGAAAAGTACAAAATCTCTTCTGAGCAAGTAAATGACATGCAAGCCCAGGTATGTTCCATCGCAGATGGCGAAGGTCTGTGTTACGACTTAAGCGAGACTTTGTCCGGAAATACACGTGATGCCCATCGACTGATTTTGTGGGCGGACCTTCAGGGCAGGGGAGACGAGTTACTCGAGGCAATGTATTCGAGCTACTTCGAAAAATCCGGCTCGCTATTCGATGAAGAATCACTAATGGCTTTGGTTCAGGATGTTGGTTTAGACGTTTCATCGGCAAGAGAACTTCTCGCATCGAGTGAATTCAACGATGTTGTTGACCAAGATCAACAGTTGGCTGCGCAACTCGGAGCAAATGGTGTTCCGTTTTACGTCGTGGACATGAAATATGGAATCTCGGGTGCGCAACCTCAAGAAGCGTTCGACGAGACACTGCGTAAGGCATTAGCGGACACATAGGGTTGCGAGAAATGATTCAGGTCTTGTTTCGCTGCTCAATTCGTTGGAATTAGCCCGAATTCAATAGACTTTAAGCATGTCTAAGGTTCTTGCATCCCTGCCTGTTGGTGAAAAAGTCGGTATTGCCTTTTCTGGTGGTCTCGATACGTCCGTAGCTGTGGCTTGGATGCGCGACAAGGGTGCAGTTCCCTGCACGTACACCGCTGATCTTGGCCAATACGACGAGCCAGACATTGAATCAGTTCCATCGCGCGCGGGTGCCTATGGCGCAGAAATTTCACGACTAGTTGATTGCAAGCTAGCGCTGGTCCAAGAAGGTCTCGTTGCTATTGCAACAGGCGCATTCCACATTCGTTCTGGTGGCAAGCAGTACTTCAACACCACGCCATTAGGTCGCGCGGTTACAGGCACCATGTTGGTCCAGGCAATGAAGCAAGACCAAGTTGAAATTTGGGGCGATGGTTCGACCTATAAAGGTAACGACATTGAGCGCTTCTATCGTTACGGTCTACTCGCTAATCCAAACTTGCGCATCTACAAGCCATGGCTTGATGCTGACTTCGTTCGTGAACTTGGCGGCCGTAAGGAGATGTCCGAATGGCTCGTAGCTCACGACCTGCCTTATCGCGATAGCACCGAAAAGGCTTACTCGACAGACGCCAATATTCTTGGTGCTACTCATGAAGCAAAGACTCTTGAGCATCTTGATGTGTCGTTGGAAATCGTTGAACCAATCATGGGTGTTCGCTTCTGGGATCCAGCAGTTGAGATTGAAACCGAAGACGTCACCATTGAATTTGCACAAGGTTTCCCTGTCTCGATCAATGGCAAGACATTTGACGACGTTGTTGGCTTGATGCAAGAGGCAAATGCAATCGGTGGTCGCCATGGTTTAGGTATGGCTGATCAGATTGAAAACCGCATTATCGAAGCCAAGAGTCGCGGCATTTATGAAGCGCCAGGTATGGCACTACTTTTCATTGCTTACGAGCGTTTGATTAGTGCAATTCACAACGAAGACACCATCGCGAACTATCACGCAGAAGGTCGACGCCTTGGCCGATTGCTCTACGAAGGCCGTTGGTTTGACCCACAAGCATTGATGCTTCGCGAATCGTTGCAGCGTTGGGTTGCTTCGGCTGTTACGGGCACAGTCACCGTTCGCCTACGTCGCGGTGATGATTATTCAATCATTAATACTGCTGGACCTGCCTTGAGTTACCACCCAGAGAAACTTTCCATGGAACGCACTGAGAATGCAGCTTTTGGTCCAACTGATCGCATTGGTCAGTTGACGATGCGTAACCTCGACATTGCAGATACCCGTGCAAAGTTGGAAATTTACCGTGCACAGGGCCAACTATCGGATAGTCAGTTTGGTCTCGTGGGTGAATTGCAATCAGGTGGCGCTGCAGCAATTGCAGGCTCGAATGCGAATGACAAGAGCGACGCTGTGCTGCAGGCCGCTGCAGATGAATTGGGCACTGACTAACTTTTGAGTCGCGGGATTTTTCATGACCGTTATTGACGACTATCTAGCCACAGTTGCATCGCCTCAGCGTGAAACTCTTGAAAAGTTACGTTCGATTATCTTGGAATTAGTCCCAGATGCCAAAGAGGTTATTAGCTACAACCTGCCGGCCTTTCAAGTGAGCGGAAAAATCGTAGGTGGTTTTGCTGCAACTAAGAATGGCTGCTCGTATTACCCGTTCAGCGGTCATACTCTTGAAGTCTTAGCTTCTGACTTATCAGAATTCAGTCAGACCAAAGGTTCGTTGCACTTTGCCAAAGATAAGTGTTTGACCAAGTCGTTGGTAAAAAAGCTCATTCAACAACGACTACGGGAAATTGAAATAAATGGTCGCTAGTGCGCTGATTGTTGCGCAGTGCAACACATACGGCTGGTAGGGCTAAATCTTGTTGAGAGCGTTCGCCAGAATCGCATCATGTACGTATTGAGCTAATCCGGGCATCTGGCTTTCGTAGTGCTCGCGAAAGCGCTCGTCAGCGATGTACATTGCCGCAAGTCCGGCATGAATGTCGTAGGTGCATTCGTAATACCAGTCCGTTATGGCTTGGCGATGTGATTCAGCGGCGCTGGCCGCCTGGATTGAGTCGGCGGGAAGTCCAGCAGTGAGAGCGTCAATAAACTCTTGCACGGCCTCGGCTGCTTGTTTGTTGGCTAACGTGAAGTCTTCATCTGTGTAACGACTGGTACGACGCGCGGATTCTGCGTACGCGTCTGTGTGACCCCAGCGTTGTTGCGCTTCGTCCTGGAAATCGTCGTTACCCATACAAAAAGTCTAATCAATTGTTGTTGACAGCTGGCTTATCGATTGAGTCCTCGCAGTGCTTCGCGCACGGCCACGCGATCAAGATCAGGATGAGCCTTGAGATACGCGCGAACGGCCGGCTTATTGAATGCCGTGATGTCACGTAAGGCCCATCCGACAGTTTTGGTGATGAAGAATTCGTGTGAATCTGCGTGACGATCACACAGTTCTAAAACGTAATCCACATCAGTGTCAGTTCGGCGGCCCCGTTGATGTTGAATCGCTGCGCGCACCAGCCACTTATTGGGATGGCGAATCCATCGTTCAATCAATTTCTTATTGGGGTAGGTGATGGTCAGCGGGCTAACGGCTGTGGTACCCAAGCCATCGACGGTATCCCACCATGACTTTGTTAAAAGCAGGTCTTCGACATGAGCGCTGAGAAACTCTCGATCGGCAACCTTTACATGCATCTGAATTAAGTCATATGCAGCGTATGAAAATTCACGTTCTCGAAGATTCATAAGTGCACGTGCTGCTTGTCCTAGTTCGTCCGAAGATGAAGGAACATGTGCACGATAGATCGGCTTTAGGGCGGCTCGACGATCAGGTGTTGCGACTCCCAAAAAAGGCGAGA
>JALQVI010000139.1 GCA_023260395.1 Candidatus Nanopelagicales bacterium | reverse complement strand
TACAGGCTTTTTACAGCGAACTAGCCTTAGCCGAGACATTTAAAAACATGTCAACCGTTAACACCTACGACGTAGATGAAGGTCACTACCTAAAGAAAGCAGAGCAACACTACCGTAGCGCAACCAGACTAGCAGACTACATAGCTGTTCAGTATAAAGCAGACCTTGAAAAGCTACCAACCATGGAGGTGTTCTTAAAATCATGAATGAACTAATTAACAAGGTTAAACAATGGCACTATGACCGTAACCTTATTGAGGGTTCTACTGACCTAGACCAATTTGGTAAGTTACAAGAAGAAGTCTTGGAGTTACATGAAGCGTTAATCTGTAATTCTTATCTGGATAATTACACGCCAGAAATTACAGACGCTATAGGTGACATTATGGTGGTGTTGATTAACATTGCAGAGCGCAATGGGTTAACACTAGAGCAATGCTTAGAACACGCATACAATGACATTAAAGACCGCACCGGCAAAATGGTTGACGGTGTATTTGTTAAGGATTAATTATGAATGAAGATGGTGAATACACAAACGAAGAAGACATGCTAAAGCACTTGGACGAACTCAACGACAAACATGGTAGGAATAAAGAATGGGAACGGTATGTAGCCGAAGCAAACTTAAAAGACGCATTAGAAGAACGAATGGATGTTATTGGACAGAACGGCAACGACGGCTTGCACTACGACGAGAGCCAGTACCCGAATGAGAAGTGTCCAGACCATTACAACCTACCGATACAGCCTTGGGAGTACATGGAAAGCATGATGAGCTGTGAAGCCTTCATCGGTTATCTGCAAGGTAACGTTATCAAGTATGTGTCACGCTTTCAGGAGAAGGGTGGTTTGGCAGACATTGACAAGGCTATTCATTACTTGCAGAAAATGAGACAGGTGTTCTAATGACACTAACTATTGAAGAGTTGAAAGACAAACTACAACGCATAGACGAAGTAACCCTGTTAGAAACACTAGAGATTAACAGCGAGCTGCTTGTTGAAGCTT
>JALQVI010000138.1:246-1078 GCA_023260395.1 Candidatus Nanopelagicales bacterium | reverse complement strand
ATAAACCGTCTATTACTGTTTACTATACAGACGATGAGTTTCTTGCTATCGGTAATTGGCTGTATAATAATTTTGACGATTGTTCTGGTGTTTCTTTCTTGCCATATAGCGATCACAGCTATCAACAGGCTCCATACGAAGCTATTGACGAGGAGACATACAAGGAGTTGAAGAAGGCAAGCCCAACACAGATCAAGTGGGACATCACAGAGAACAGTGATGTGACTGAAGGTGCACAGACGCTGGCGTGTACAGGAGGAGCCTGCGAGATATAGTAAACGCTAGATAAAACAAAGCCCCCTTGGGAAACCTTGGGGGCTTTTTAGTTACTGCTCTTCGTCTGAAGTTAGTTTTTGGTAAGCGTTTGTTCCTAGAAGACCCTCACCAGCCATCTTGGTCTTCATTGCCGACAGCATTTCTGGGCCAGCCTTAGCAGTCAGCAGTCCAGAAAAGTCTTCATTTTGCAACATACGCGCTGTTTTTGGTTTAGTAGGATCAGCCATCACTAGTGACGGCCTCATCCAACTGTTTGCTTTAATGTACATTTTTTTGATAACATCAACAGCAATAGGCTCGCTTATAGTAATAGACCGAACTGGCTGGTCCCCTCTTTTCCCCTCGATAAATTTATTAACTATAGGGGCTTTCTCTAAAAAGTTTTGCTCATCAGAAACAAAAACGGTTGCCCTTCCTTTTTTATCTATATGGGTTAAGATGTTAATGCCGCCCTCTAAGTAAGAAACGCTCCTGCCACTGCTCATAACCCAAATGCCATTTGCTTTAGCATCCTCGGCGCTTTCTGTCAACAACGTGAAGCGCTTCTGGGCTTCCG
>JALQVI010000138.1:0-236 GCA_023260395.1 Candidatus Nanopelagicales bacterium | reverse complement strand
GCGTATCTCGGCCAGCGCTGGGTTTTTTCTGGCAGCATCAGTAACGTGTGCGCCGCCAGAGCCTTGCGCCCTTTTAACTGAAAGACTTACCATAGGGTTGTCAAGAGGAAGGCCCCAAGCCTCTGCAATATAATCCATGGCTTGATCAAGTCTTTTCTCGGGAACCGCTATTTTTCTACCTGTGTCTGCATTAGTTATCCTAGCATGCTTATTAATAACTTGTTTGTAGGAATCTT
>JALQVI010000137.1 GCA_023260395.1 Candidatus Nanopelagicales bacterium | reverse complement strand
CAGTGACAATAATTTAAATACACATGCATTCCTCTTTCCTTAAAGAATAATATAGTTTCTGGCAAATCATATACATTTTGAATATTTACTGTGAGACAAATATTTACATCAATGTTAGGATATTTTTTAGATGCTTCTTTAAATTTATCTATGTTGTACAAAAGTAAATCCCACTTAGCAGGATGTCTCATATATTCAAATTGTTCTTTTATGCCATCTATAGACAGACTCAAAAAAACACCTTCAAAATGAGATAAAATTTCTATGTACTCATCTTTGTATTGTGTACCATTTGTATTGAAATTTATTCTTTGCCGGTGAGCCCAACCATTATCAACACTTTTTTGTAACATCTTCCATTGTTTTTCTACTAAAAAAGGTTCTCCTCCGAATATATCAATTTTTTTAAGGTGGCTCAAGTGTTCATCGATGTTAGCCCATGCCAAACTTTCTTCAGTCCAATCGCCAGCATATTTAGCAAGTTCTTTTTTATACTTTTTAGTTTGTTCTTCAGATGTAAGACCTTCTTCTTCGTATTCTGGTGACCTAACCAAATCTTTGTATTCTTTATTCCAAAAAGAACTAGACCAAGGCCCACATATTCTACACTTTAAATTGCAAACTGTTCCTAAATTAAACTCGACAATATCGGGACTAATTTCAGTGTCGTATGTATATTTTTCTCCCCAGAATTTTATTGCATTATCTATATCATGTTGCCTTTTGCTTTTTATACCAGAGTCTTCTTCTGACCAACATTTGCTGCAATTAGGATGCTTTATTCCATTTTCTAATGCAGTTCTTATTTCTTTTGCTTTTTCGCCATGAATAAAATTAGTCATATTAGTTTCATGAAATAATTTTTCTTCTCCATTGATGTCTGTAAGATTTTCATTGCTCTTACAGCACATAGTCATTTTGCCTCCGTTATCTGTTCTAAGGCCCTTGTACAAATGTATGCAATGTATCTTTTTATTCATATCATACAATCCTGTGCCTATCAACAACGCTAGCCAGCCAAGGTAAAGCATTTCTAAACTTTTCATTGTTCAGTTTATTGTTTATCAGCCTGTCAAATG
>JALQVI010000136.1 GCA_023260395.1 Candidatus Nanopelagicales bacterium | reverse complement strand
ATTACGCTACTACGGCTGGTTCAGCTACTACGGCTACCTCAGCAACAACGGCTAGTTCAGCGACAACAGCAACAACAGCTACTCAACTTTCTACTGGAACGTGGACGGTAACTGAAAGCGCTGGTGTTTTGTACTTTGCAGTGTCAGGCGTTAACAAAGCTAAATTGGATTCAAGCGGTAACTTAACTGTTACTGGTGATATAACTGCTTTTGGGAGTGTATAATGGCATTACCTAGTTCTGGAAGTATTTCTTTCGGTCAAATTAACATTGAGTTAGGGGTTGCAGAAACAACTACTCGTAGTCTTGGTGAAACTACTACTCGTAACCTTTTTGGTGTGGGTAGTGGCGCTATTTCGATGAATCAAGGATATGGTAAAGCAAACCAATTTGGTTTGAGTATTGCAACCAATCAAAATAACGTTAACTTACGTAGTTTAGTTGTAGCTGCTGGATGGAACGAAAGTTCAAAAGTAGTCGTTACATTAGAAAGCGGTGTTTATATCTCTGGCTCTTCAACAGGAACAGCCGCTTTAACAATTGATGGTTCTTTCCCCGGGGGTCTTGAATTCATTAACAATGGTTCTATTCTAGGTCAAGGGGGAAACGGTGGTAAAGGCGGTTATGCTGGCGGTAACACTTCTTCCGGTGGACAGAGTGGTGCATCAGGAGGTAAAGCACTTCATGTAGCGACTGCTGTTACATTCACAAACAACGGCACTATTGGTGGCGGCGGTGGTGGTGGTGGCGGTGGCGGCCCTGCTTCTTACTCTGGTTATAAGAAATTATACGCATTTCCCGGCGGTGGTGGTGGTGGTGGTCGATCCAGCCTAAACAACTCCTCTGGCGGCGCTCGTGGGAATGCAATAGGTGGTTGGTCTGTTTATAACGCACAGCCGGGCGGTGCAGGTACAACAGCAGGGGCTGGCGCTGGTGGTAACACAGGAGGCTCTTACAGTTATGCAGTGCCCGGCAAAGGCGGTAATGGCGGTAACTGGGGCGCTAACGGGTCTGGTGGAGTGTCTGGCTCTGGTTGGGGTTCAGCAGGAGGTGGTGGTGGTGGCGGCGCTGGCGCTGCTATTACTGGAAATAGTAACATAACT
>JALQVI010000135.1 GCA_023260395.1 Candidatus Nanopelagicales bacterium | reverse complement strand
AACGGAGGGCAAAATGCCTCCCTGCTGCACTTGAACTTCGCGGCGCGCAACATCCTGAATCCGCAAGTGAGCGTCGAGGAGGCTCCCTCCATCCCGCGTCCGAGATCCTTTGTTATTGCTGCTCAAGACCCCTGGCCCTTTGTTGACGTTGCTGGTGTGCTTTATGATGTCCAAGGAAGGAAAGCAGCGGAGTGGACGACTACCTCATCCGCTACCAGGCCAACCTTGCCCGCCGGGCGCTATGTAGGTGCGTGGGCTGACGGACAGGCATTCACCGTCCTCGTTCAGCATTAGGTGGCCTCTGGAAAGAACGGCTGAAGCGCTTTTTGCACAGATTCGGGAGTGGGACAAGGTCTACCCGTTTTGGTATGGGCAAAAACGAGCAAGGCTCGCCCGGTAGTGGTCAACTCCCCTGCTTCGTTGAAAATTTTATAGTCAAAGGGCAATCGGGTGCCACGTGGGAATTCGGAAATGGTGGTTTCGACCGTGATCTCCTCATCGTAACGAATTGGACGTTTGTAGGCGATTTCCAGGTTTGCGACAGGTAGCATCACGCCCTGTTCTTCCAGGTCTCGGTAGCGTATTCCCAAGCTGCGCAAGGCCTCTACACGACCCATCTCAAAGAATACTGGATAGTTGCCGTAGTAGCAGTAGCCCATCTGGTCCGTTTCGGCATACCGAATGCGCGTTTTCCATGTTGTAACAAACATTTATTAAAACCTTAATTTATTATATTCTAGCGACTTAACAACCTTTTTGTTGATATCTACGAGCATCATTTCCAAAGGGGCATGGAGAAAAAAAACTTTAAAATCAAGACCAATTCAATTTTTTTTCAACGGATTTAATTGACACTTTCGTGAACCCGAAAGGCGACACCCTACCGATTTGCGTTTAGCGTAAATCAAGTGCTTAACGGGACCCTAAACTTAAACGATAAAAACAAACGATGGAGCGCACTGCTGAGGCCGTCTGGAGAAACTGTCTAACCTATGTCCAGGACAACATTAGTCCACAGGCATACAAGACCTGGTTTCTTCCCATTCGTCCTGTAAAGCTCCAGGGCAAAGTGATCACACTACAGGTCCCTTCTAAGTTTGTGTACGAATGGCTAGAAGCACACTACATCAAGTTGCTCAAGTCGGCCATTACC
>JALQVI010000134.1 GCA_023260395.1 Candidatus Nanopelagicales bacterium | reverse complement strand
GTTTCGATTCGCCGGCGCCAAGGTGCCCAAGGAATACCAAGAACGCGCTGCTTACGAACTTGGTGTCATCGGCCAGATGGGCTTTCCGGGCTACTTCCTTGTTGTGGGCGACTTGTGTCAACATGCACGCGAAGTTGGTATTCGCGTTGGACCTGGCCGTGGCTCTGCCGCAGGTGCATTGATTGCATGGGCACTTCGTATTACAGAACTTGATCCAGTTAAGCACGGTTTGATGTTCGAGCGATTCTTGAACCCGGACCGTATTTCAATGCCCGATATTGATATCGACTTTGATGAACGTCGACGCTCCGAAATGATTCGCTACGCCACTGAAAAGTACGGCGAATCCCACGTAGCTCAGATCATCACGTACGCCTCAATTAAGGCTAAGGCTGCGATAAAGGATGCTGGTCGTGCGCTTGGTTACCCATACGCACTGGGCGATCGCATTACCAAGGTCATGCCGCCCGGTGTGATGGGTAAAGATATTCCGCTATCTGGCATTTTCGATACAGAGCATCCACGTTATGGCGAAGCGCAAGAATTCCGCGACCTGTATGACGATGATCAAGAAGTTCGTCACGTCGTCGATACCGCGCGAGGCATCGAAGGCCTCAAGCGTCAACCGGGTGTTCACGCGGCTGGTGTGATTTTGTGTAAGGAACCGCTGCTCGACGTGTTGCCTATTTGGCGACGCGATCAAGACGGCGCAATCATCACGCAGTTTGACATGGGTGCCTGCGAAAAACTTGGCCTGCTCAAGATGGACTTTTTGGGTCTTCGTAACCTCACGGTTCTTGATGACACATTGATGCACATCAAGAACAACCGAGGCGAAACTTTTGTAACAAGAAAAATCACTAAGTGGATTGGTGACTATGTAAAAAGCGGAAGAAGCCTTGACTTTCCAAAACTTAGATTAGGAAATCTTGATGCATATCGAGACTGGGGTTATGCAGGAGACTACTGTGAAGCGATGTGGATGATGCTACAGCAAGATTGTCCTGATGATTATGTAATTTGCACAGGAAAGACACACACTATTAGAGAATTTTTAGACGTTGCATTTAAAGAAATCGACATTCACGATTGGTCTAATTATGTAGTGCAAGATCCAGAATTCTACAGACCAGCAGAAGTAGACTATTTAAGAGGAGACTGTAGCAAAGCGAACACAAAGCTAGGCTGGACACCCAG
>JALQVI010000133.1 GCA_023260395.1 Candidatus Nanopelagicales bacterium | reverse complement strand
AGGACAAGGCCACCAAGGAAACATTCAATGATGACGAAGCCGAGCGCTTGCTGCGCGGGTACCTATCGAAGGCTTTGTACGAAAACGGTCTGTACTGTCGCGCTGACGATCGTGGCGACCCCGTCATCCAGCTGGCACCACCGCTCATCATCGGTCAGCCAGAATTCGACGAGATCGAGCAGATTCTGCGACATGTTCTCATCGAAGGAATGAACATTCTCTAATGATTGGCATTCCCACGAATGAATAATCCAGTTGGAGCGACGGACCGAACTTCGGTCCGTCGCTTTCCTGAAAAAGCAGTGAAAGATCGCGCTGAAGTCAATGCCATTCTTGATGCCGGCTTAGTCGCGCACGTTTCCTGCGTCGTCGACGGTCAACCATTTGTCATGCCAGTTGGATACGCCCGTGATGGGGATCGCGTGCTGTTCCACGGTTCAACCGCGTCTCGACTTTTCAAGAACTTGGCCTCCGGGCAGCCCTGCTGCTTCACGGTTACCTTGCTTGATGGAATGGTTCTTGCGCGAAGCGCATTTGAATCAAGCATGCATTACCGGTGCGTTATCGCTCTCGGTTCCTGTGTGGTTCTCGAAGGCGACGAAAAAGATGATGCCTTAATTCGCATCACAGAATTCTTGCTTCCTGGCCGAACTGACGAAGCGCGAAAGTCGGCGCCTAAAGAAGCCAAAGCGACATTGGTGCTGGCTCTGACTCTCGATGAAGTGTCATGCAAAGTGAGCGAAGGCGATCCTGACGATGTACCAAGCGATCTGACGGATCCAATTTATTCAAACATTTGGGCAGGTTACGTTCCAATGAAGGAAGTCTTTGGCGAGCCAGTCCCTGATCCTTTAACTCTCGAAAAAGAAATTCCAGTACCCGAATACATCAAGAAGTGGACTCGCTGATATGTCCGATTACCGTTCGAAATCTTTCTGGTGGGACACACTCTCCGACGAGTTAGCTACCTCATCGCGCACAGCTCTCGATGGCGATCTGAACGTTGATGTCGCGATAGTTGGTGCGGGTTACACCGGACTGTGGACCGCTTACTACTTGCAGCGCAGCGATCCATCGCTGTCAATCGCAATTCTCGAATCCGAAGTTGCTGGGTTCGGCGCCTCTGGTCGCAATGGCGGCTGGTGCTCGTCCTACTTCCCTACAGAAATCGACAAGTTGGGCCGTTTGTACGGCGCTGATCAAGCGCGCGCGATGCAAGATGCGATGCATGCAACAGTCGCTGAAATCGGCGATGTTGTTCGCG
>JALQVI010000132.1 GCA_023260395.1 Candidatus Nanopelagicales bacterium | reverse complement strand
TAAGGCCCGGCGCCTCAGTTCCCCCGTGAAATAGGCAGTTCTGGCAGGCCAATTAGCCCTTCGGAGCCATGACGCTGAGCAGATCATAGATCACGTGAGAAGCAGCAACACCAGTGATTTGGCCCCAGTCGTAAGCCGGTGCGACTTCAACCACATCTGCGCCAACGATGTTCATGTCGCCAAAGGAGCGGATGACCGCCAACAATTCTCGACTGGTAAGACCGCCAGCCTCTGGAGTGCCAGTGCCAGGGGCATGCGATGGATCTAATACGTCGATATCGATCGAGACGTACATCGGGCGATTCTGAACTCGAGCGTGGATCTTCTCGATAGCGCCTTGTAGGCCGAGGCTGTCGACCTCGGTCGTGGAGAAAATCTCAAACCCAAGGCGCTTGTCTTGGTCTAAGTCACTTGCTGAGTACAGCGGACCGCGGATTCCGACGTGCATAGATCCTTCACGGTCAATCAAGCCTTCTTCAGATGCGCGACGAAACGGTGTCCCGTGTGTGTAGTCCGCGCCAAAATATGAATCCCAAGTATCGAGGTGTGCATCAAAGTGCACGACACTGATCGGCCCATGCTTGGCAGCCATCGTTCGAAGTAGCGGCAGTGCGATTGTGTGATCGCCACCGATGGTGATTAATCGCCCTGCACGCTCGTGCAACGCACGACTCCCACGCTCGATCATCTTGAGTGCTTCTTCAATGTCAAACGGATTAGCCGAGATGTCACCCGCGTCGACGACTTGTTGCGTTGCAAATGGATGAGCTTTTGTTGCAGGGTTGTATGGCCGCAACAGGCGCGATGACTCGCGAACATGCGAAGGACCAAAACGTGCGCCAGGGCGGTAGCTGACGCCAGTATCAAAAGGAACCCCAACAAGTGCAACATCGACGTTGCTCACATCATCGATGAATGGCAATCGAGCAAACGTTGAAATGCCTGCGTAGCGTGGAACCTGTGTGGCATCTACTTGGCCGGTGATGTCCCCCGTTTGGATTCGAGGAATCTGTTGATCAGTCATGGTGGCCTCCTCATTGCAGTCTAAGGAGAAGGGACTGCCCTAACGGAGAATTACGCAGAATCGCGGACGATTAATTCAGTTGGCAGAATTCGCGAGAATGTTTCCTCACCAGAGAGTTTTTGAATCATCAACTCAGCAACAGCTTCTCCAAGACCCATGATGTCTTGACGAATCGTGGTGAGTGCGGGACGCGTTGTTTGTGCAATGAGTGAATCATCGAAACCTACAACCGCAACATCACCAGGGATACTGCGACCTGCTT
>JALQVI010000131.1 GCA_023260395.1 Candidatus Nanopelagicales bacterium | reverse complement strand
CGACCAGAACCGCGCGGTGGGTCTCGGTGTGATGGGCTTCACCGACATCATCGAGCGCCTCGGATTCAGCTACGAATCCGAAGAGGCTTACGACCTCATCGACGAAATTCTCGAGCACGTGTCGTACGCAGCCATCGACGAGTCGGCAAACCTCGCCAAAGAGCGCGGCGCCTACGCCAACTTTGAAGGTTCCCGCTGGTCGCAGGGCCTGGTACCCCTCGACACGATTGACCTCGCCGAGGCCGACCGCGGTGTCGAAATCGAGGTCACTCGCAAGAGCCGTCTCGACTGGGATGCTCTTCGCGAAAAGGTCAAGGGCGGTATGCGTAACGCCACTCTCATGGCCATCGCGCCGACCGCGTCGATTGGTCTCGTTGCCGGAACCACCCCGGGACTCGACCCGCAGTTCTCGCAGATCTTCAGCCGGGCTACGAGCTCGGGTAAGTTCCTCGAGGTCAACCGCAACCTGGTCGAGGCACTGCGCGAGCGGGGCCTGTGGGAGAAGACTCGCGAGGCCATCCTGCGCAGCCAGGGTGACATCCAGGGCATCGAAGAGATTCCCCAGGACCTCAAGGACACCTTCAAGACGAGCTTCCAGCTCTCTCCGTTTGCCTTCCTTGAGGTGGCAGCGAGAGCGCAGAAGTGGATTGACCAGGCGATTAGCCGCAACATGTACCTGGAGACCAGGGACATGGACGACTTGATGTCGATCTACTCGGGTGCATGGAAGCGTGGTGTGAAGACCACGTATTACCTGCACATGAAGCCTCGCCACACCGCTGAGCAGTCAACGGTGAAGGTGAACAAGTCTGAGCAAATCAACAGCTCAGGTGGATCAGGAGCGCCGAAGAAGGGCTTTGGTGCAGCTGCACCGGCCTCGGCTGAGCCTGTCGCTGCAGGATCGGGTGCCCCCAAGAAGGGCTTCGGATTCGGTGGCGCGACGAAGGCGGGTGAGTAATCACCATGAACGTTGAATCCACGACCATCGACGGTTACGCCGTCCCCACAGACCCTATGGACCTTCTGCAGTGCGATAGCTGCCAGTAGTCCCGACACACACAACGATCTAGAGATAGGAAAGAACAATGGGAATCCTCGGACAAGGAGTACAAGAAGGTCTTCTGCTCAAGCCTGTGAAATATAAGTGGGCGATGGACCTTTATGACCAGGCTGTGGCGAACACCTGGTTCCCCAACGAAATTCAGTTGGGTGAAGACATCGCTGACTTCAAGAAGATGACGGACGAAGAGCGTCACGCCATCACCTTCTTGATGAGCTACTTCAACCCCAGCGAGCTGCTCGTGAACAAGGCTTTGGCCTTTGGTGTGTACCCCTACATCAACGCACCCGAAGCCC
>JALQVI010000130.1 GCA_023260395.1 Candidatus Nanopelagicales bacterium | reverse complement strand
CCTCGCACTCAAGGTCGTAGAGCGCGCAGGCGAAGGAGAGTGCGGTGCCCCACTGGCCGGCACCGGTCTCGGTGGTCAGCTTCTTGGTGCCGTCCTTCTTGTTGTAATACGCCTGCGGCACCGAGGTGTTGGTCTTGTGCGAACCGGCCGGCGAGACACCCTCGTACTTGTAATAGATACGTGCCGGGGTGCCGAGAGCCTTCTCGAGACGATGCGCGCGGAAGAGCGGCGACGGACGCCACTGGCGGTAGACATCGAGCACGCCGCCCGGGATATCGATGTAGCGATCCTGCGAGACCTCTTGCATGATCAGTTCCATTGGGAACAGCGGCGCGAAGTCTTCTGGACCTGCAGGCTGCAAAGTGCCAGGGTGCAGAGCCGGTGGCGGCGGTGTTGGTAGGTCAGGGATGATGTTGTACCACTGTGTGGGCATCTCATCTTCGGTCAGCGTGTACTTGTGTGTACGTACTTCCTCATTGATGCTGGCCATGGTGCTCCTTTAAGAGTGTCCGTAAAGTAGATGTGGGTAGCGAGCACTTAGCCGCTCCCACATTCAATTGAAACGAGAGTACGCGAGTGACACGCCTTTTGGCTACCGACCTAGACGGAACACTGCTGCAAACGGGCGGCTCAATCTCAAAAGAGAACGTTGCGGCTCTCGCACGAGCCCGCGAAGCAGGCTTTGATGTCATTTTCGTTACCGGTCGTCCGCCTCGTTGGATGAGCGAGATTTTGGAAATGACAGGCCATCCAGGATTGGCATTGTGTGCAAACGGCGCGCTAACACTGGACATTGCGACGCACGAAATCGTGGATGCGGATTTGATGGATCCTGAAGCGGGTCTCGAAATGGCCAACCGCCTCGCCAGCCTTGATCCCAATATGTCGTTCGCAGTTGAACTTGCACTGCCTCATAACGATTTCGTTATTGACGCTACTTATCGTCCGCGATGGGAGACCCAGACCGCTCCGGTGCGAATGGCGTTGCAAGAAATGTTCGATACCGGCAAGGTCGTCAAGCTACTCGCGCGACCATCCGAGGGACTCTCGATGCAGGATGCCGACGCGTTCCTACATTCCGCCGAACACCTTGCCGAAGGTCTGTGCGACATCACGCATTCTGACATCAACGACTTGATGCTCGAGATGAGTGGCATCGGAATCAACAAGGGTTCTGGACTTGCAAAGATTGCTGCGAGCCGCGGTTACTCAGTTGATGAAGTTGCTGCCGTTGGCGATATGCCAAACGACATTCCGATGATCAAATGGGCTGGTCGTGGATTTGCTGTTGCGAACGCACACCAGTGGGTCAAGGACGTTGCAACTGAAGTCATCGACAGCAATGACAGCCATGGCGTCGGTCAACTCATCGACCGACTAATCGCTGGTAACTAAACGCGCTTACGAATCTTCGACAGCCAAACATCGGCTTCGAGAAATGATTCGTTATTCACTGCAGTCTTG
>JALQVI010000012.1 GCA_023260395.1 Candidatus Nanopelagicales bacterium | reverse complement strand
AACAACCTGTGTTTCACAGGCAGTTGACGCCCTCAAGGCCGATGGCACCCTTGCCGCACTTGCCGATAAGTGGCTAGGTGCATCCGCAGGTGCACCAGTCCTTAAGTAACTGGTTCAATTGTCAGCATGAGTACTAACGACAGCCCGATCCACGACTCTGTGGGTCGGGCTTCGTCGTGGGTACCGAGTGATCGAGAAGTCGAGCGCATTGCCCAGCGCAAAGTCATCGCACGTAAACGAATCGCAGTCGCGACGCTTTCTTCCGTCTTAGTTTTGGGCGCACTAATCATTGCGATTGTGACTTCACCTGGTTTCAGAGTCGTTCAAGAAACCTTTTTTGATGTTTCTTATGGTCGTGCTGTTCTGCACATCGTTGCGCGCGGTCTAGTCACCAACATTATGTTGACCATCATTGCTTCCATCGTCATCGGTATTTTTGCGATGACGTTGGCATTGCTTCGCACCTCGCGTTCAGCAGCGCTCACTCCATTTCGTATTTTGGCTACGGCGTACGTAGATATTTTTCGCGGCGTTCCGTTGCTGCTCGTTATCTTGCTGATTGGTTTTGGTGTTCCAGCACTTCGCATCCACGGACTGACATCAAGCGTGCTTGTTTTAGGAACGGTCGCAGTTGTCATGACGTATTCGGCGTATGTTGCTGAAGTTTTACGCAGCGGTATTTTGTCCGTTCATCCAAGCCAGCGCGCTGCGGCTCGCTCATTGGGTTTGAGCCAATCACAAACTTTGCGATTTGTTGTATTGCCACAAGCTATTAAGCGCGTCATTCCACCGTTGCTCAATGACCTCGTTGCTCTTCTCAAAGACACTGGCCTGGTCAGTATCTTGGGTGTGATTGATGCAGTTCGTGCGGCACAAATTGATGCTTCCCGCACTTTTAACTACACACCTTATGTTGTGGCTTCGTTGCTGTTCCTCTGCATCACAATTCCATTGACGCGCTACACCGATCGCACACTATTGCGTTCGATTGCTCGCCAGAATGCGCAGGGCGCAGCATGAATGTTCTAGAAGTTCGCAATGTCCGAAAGTGTTTTGGTACAGACGTTGTCCTTGAGGACCTATCGCTCACAGTTCCGGAACACACCGCAACTGTGTTGATTGGTGCGTCGGGTTCAGGCAAGTCCACTTTGCTGCGGTGCATCAACTTACTTGATGACATTGACGATGGCTCAATTGTTTTAGATGGCCAAGAAATTACCGACCCGGCAATTGATGTTGATGTGATTCGTCGACGTCTGGGAATGGTGTTTCAGTCGTTTAACTTGTTCCCTCACATGAGCGTGCTCGACAACATCACGTTGTCACCAATTTGGGTTCATGGTGTCAGCAAGGACGAAGCGCAATCGCAAGCAATGGAATTGCTCAAGCGCTTTGATCTCGGCGACAAAGCGCAACAATTTCCTGATCGACTTTCCGGCGGTCAACAACAACGTGTAGCTATTATTCGTTCAATCGCCGTTCGACCACGACTACTTCTCTTGGATGAAGTTACTTCGGCGCTAGATCCAGTTTTGGTGAATGAAGTACTTTCAATCGTGCGCGACCTCAAGCAGGATGGTATGACCATGGTGCTCGCGACTCATGAAATGGGATTTGCAACTCAAGTCGCCGATGAAGTGTGTTTCCTTGAATCAGGCCGAATTGTCGAGCGCGGTCCAGCTTCGCAAGTGATTTCGAATCCGCAACTGCCTCAGACTCAAGAATTTCTCAAGCGCGTGCACGAAGCAGGACGACTTTAAAGAATTTCGAAAACTCGCGCGTGCAACGACGTGCGACCCTGCAAAGCTGCGCGAACGGCGCGGTGCAAGCCATCTTCTAGATACAAATTGCCGTTGTGGCGAACAACGTGGGCAAAAAGGTCTCCGAAAAATGTCGAATCGCTCGCCAATAGGGCATTCAAATCAAGCGTGCTGCGGATTGTGGACAAGTCAGATAATCGGATTTGGCGAGGTGCCAATTCCCCCCATTGCTCGTTCGTCAGCGCTGGTTCTGGGTATGGCCGCGCATCGAGGACTGCCTTAAAGATCACCCTTAAACAATAGGCAAAAACCCCCAATGTATGGGTGATTTGGGGCTTGAAGCGATTTTGTGCCGTTCACTAGCAACGAAACCGTTTCGCTCTAACGTGTAACGGGTAGTACCGTAATAATTCGTTACTCGTTTGGGAGTTATTTCACCACTTATGAAAATCAAGAACTTGCTTCGCTCGCCGTTGATGTGGATTGCAATTGCGATTGGCGTCATGCTCGTTGGCAGCAATGTGCTGTCCGGCTCCAGTAACACCAAAAAGGTGGACACCTGGAAGACGATTGAAAACATTCAACAAGGCCGTGCCAAGTCTGTCGTTCTCGTCGATAAAGACCAGACAATTACGACAACACTGACTGATGGCAGCAAGACCATCTCTGATTTCATTGCGGGCCAGGGTACCGAACTCGTTAAGTTGCTGGACGCAACTAAGGCGGGCAACGGACTTCCAGGCGGCTACAACGTAGTTGTCCCTCGCGAATCATTCCTTACTAGTTTGTTGATGTCGGTCCTTCCGCTCGTTTTCTTACTTGGCTTGCTGTTCTTCTTTATGGGACAGATGCAAGGCGGCGGCAAGATCATGCAGTTTGGCAAGTCCAAGGCCAAGATGATCACAAAGGACATGCCGCAGACGACGTTCGCTGATGTCGCTGGTGCGGATGAAGCAGTTGAAGAGCTTCATGAAATCAAAGACTTCCTGAAAGAGCCTGCTCGTTTCCAGGCACTTGGCGCGAAAATTCCTAAGGGCGTTTTGTTATACGGGCCTCCTGGAACAGGTAAGACGCTTCTTGCTCGCGCCGTAGCTGGCGAAGCTGGAGTTCCGTTCTTTTCAATCTCAGGTTCTGACTTTGTTGAAATGTTCGTTGGTGTTGGTGCAAGCCGCGTACGAGATCTTTTCGAACAAGCAAAGGCAAATGCTCCAGCCATCATCTTTATTGATGAAATCGATGCTGTTGGTCGTCACCGCGGCGCTGGCCTCGGCGGTGGACACGACGAACGTGAACAAACGCTTAACCAAATGTTGGTCGAAATGGATGGCTTCGATGTCAACGCCGGCGTCATCCTGATCGCCGCAACAAACCGTCCAGACATTCTCGATCCTGCGCTGCTACGTCCAGGTCGTTTCGATCGCCAGATTGCGGTTGATGTTCCAGACCTATTGGGACGCAAGGACGTGCTCGAAGTTCACGCTAAGGGCAAGCCACTTGCAGCCGACGTTGATTTGATGGCTGTAGCTCGCCGTACTCCAGGATTCACTGGTGCTGATTTGGCTAACGTTCTTAACGAAGCTGCATTGCTAACTGCGCGTGGTGAAGAAAAGCTCATCACCAACGAAATCTTGGACGAAGCAATCGATCGCGTTATTGCTGGACCGCAAAAGCGTACGCGCGTCATGAGCGAACATGAACGATTGATCACGGCTTATCACGAAGGTGGCCACGCACTAGTTGCTGCGGCGCTTCCTAATACTGATCCAGTCCACAAGATCACAATCCTTCCGCGCGGCCGTGCATTGGGTTACACCATGGTTCTTCCAGAATCAGACAAGTACTCAAGCACTCGTAGCGAGATGCTCGATCAACTTGCCTACATGCTCGGAGGTCGCGCTGCCGAAGAAATGGTCTTCCATGACCCAACAACCGGCGCCAGCAACGACATCGAAAAGGCAACGTCCGTTGCTCGCAAGATGGTCATGCAGTACGGCATGACCGAGCGCCTCGGTGCCATTCGTTATGGCCAAGCCGATGGTGAGGTTTTCCTTGGCCGCGACATGGGTCACCAACGCGATTACTCCGAGGAAGTTGCCGCTGCAATTGACGAAGAAGTTCGTGGCTTTATTGATGTTGCACATCACGAGGCCTATGAAATCTTGAGTGACAACCGCGATGTACTCGATGCACTTGTACTTGAACTGCTCGAAAAGGAAACGTTGGATCGCGAAGCAGTCGCTCGAATCTTTGAGCCACTTAATCGTCGTGGCGAACGTCCAGCGTGGACCGGTTCGGCACGTCGTGTGCCTAGCCAGCGTCCACCAGTTGCAGTTCCAGCGCCAGTCGAAGCATCTGACACCACAGAGGAAACTTCGGTAACTGAAACGTCAACTGAATCATCGGCAACCGAAGAGGCTTAACTACATGACAATCAATCCCATTGAGGAAATGAACGAACCACCAGCTGTCGGACCATTCGATGCCGACCGCATCGCTGCAGCTGTTCGCGAAATCCTGATTGGAATCGGCGATGACCCTGATCGTGAAGGTTTGCGCGATACTCCTGCGCGCGTAGCAAAAGCGTATGCAGAAATCTTTAGCGGTCTACACATGACTGCCGAAGAAGTTCTGACTACGACGTTCTCGCTTGGCCATGACGAAATGGTTGTTGTCAAAGATATCGAAGTTCACTCAACGTGTGAACATCACCTCGTTCCATTCCATGGTGTTGCGCACGTGGGTTACATTCCAAGCGAGACGGGTCAGATTACTGGCCTGTCAAAGTTGGCACGTCTCGTTGACTTGTATGCAAAGCGACCACAAGTTCAAGAGCGTCTTACTACTCAGATTGCAGATGCCATGGTTGATATCTTGAATCCACGTGGCGTAATTGTTGTTATTGAATGTGAACACATGTGCATGTCGATGCGCGGAGTGCGTAAGCCTGGCGCAACGACCGTAACCTCAGCTGTGCGCGGCCAACTTCGCGATGTCGCAACCCGCAGCGAAGCTATGGCTCTCATCAATAACAAGTAGTCACACGTGTTTCATCCGATTGGACTGCCAACATCACTTAGTTCGCTAGAGCGAACACTGGTCATGGGCGTACTTAACGTCACGCCAGATTCGTTCAGCGATGGCGGACTATTCAAGGAAACGCAAACAGCCATTGACCATGGTCGAAACATGGTGGCAAACGGTGCTGACATCGTTGATATTGGTGGCGAGTCCACCCGTCCAGGATCCGAGCGGATTTCGCAAGACGAGGAACTTTCACGTGTTATTCCAGTTATCACGGCGTTGGCAGACGACGGCATTGCCGTAAGTATCGACACGATGCGAGCTGATGTTGCGCGCGAAAGTGTGGCCGCAGGAGCAGTCATCATTAATGACATTAGTGGTGGAAAAGCAGACGAAGACATGCTGCCATTCGTGGCAACAACTGACCTACCTTTTATCTTGATGCACTGGCGCGGCCATTCCAATGTCATGGCAGAGCTCACGGACTACAACGATGTTGCTGCCGACGTTGCCGCGGAGTTGCGGGTACAAGTTGAAACCGCAGTTCGTGCAGGCGTCGAACGCAATCGCATTGTCGTAGATCCTGGTGTTGGTTTTGCCAAGACCACCCAACAAAATTGGCCGCTCATACAAGAGCTAGAAGTTATTGATGAACTGGAACTGCCAGTGTTATGGGGAGTGTCTCGCAAGAAGTTTCTTGGCGAATTACTTGCTGATACTACTGGTGAATTTCGCGAGATGTCTGGTCGTGAAGCAGCCACAACAGCTCTAACGACTTACTTTGCACTCGCTGGTGCTTGGGCAGTTCGAGTTCACGATGTTCGTGCCTCGCGCGATGCGATTGAAGTTGTGGAGAGATTAGGTCGTGATCATGCCTGACATCATTCATCTCCAAGGCGTTAAGGCATTTGGTTATCACGGTGTATTGGAACACGAGAAAATCAATGGCCAGGAATTCACTGTTGATGTTCGCATCGAAACAAATTTTGATGCTGCAGTTTCAACTGATGATGTAGCGCAAACCATTAACTATGCAGAAGTTGCCCAAGACGTGGTTGATTCGGTGACCGGTGAGCGATTTGACCTGATTGAAACTCTGGCGAACCACATCGCCCAGAAAATTATTGCGCGTCCTACAGTCGCGCGAGTTCTTGTCACTGTCCACAAACCACACGCTCCAATCGAACATGAATTTACTAATGTGAGTGTCACTCGAGAATTGCCATGAGTCACGTTGCATTCGCTCTAGGAACAAACATCGGTGATCGAATCGCACACCTGGACTATGCCATCGCTCGCTTACGTTCAACTCAACGTGTGTCGAATGTTTCCGCATCACAGTTCTATGAGACGTTGCCAGTCGGTGGCCCAGACCAAGACAATTACCTCAATGCAGTAGTCGTGGCTGAATCAACGCTGACTCCACGTGAACTACTTGATCTCTGTCACGACATTGAAGCCGGTCGAGATCGCATCCGTGACGTGCGATGGGGTCCACGCACTCTCGATGTTGATTTACTAGTTGTTGATCACGTGATTTCGACCGATCCAGAATTAACCCTTCCACATCCCCGTGCGCATCTTCGAGGATTTGTACTTTTGCCATGGTCCACAATTGATCCCACATGCGAGATTCCAGGACATGGAATCGTTTCAGAGTTGGCTGCTGCAGTTGGAAGTGATGGCGTGTGGCTAAGTCAGTTACAAAGTGAGGGTAAGGGCTTGCACGATGCTTAAATCCACGCGATGGTCATTGCTGATTGGTTTAGTTTTACTCGGTGCCTCTTTTGGCTGGTCACTGTCGAAAATGTTTCCGGTTTGGACCTATACGAATTTCTATGTTCCTTGGTACACCGCGTTAACAACGTGGCTGTTAGGAATCTGCTTGCTAGTGTGGGCCGTCATGTTTCGGCAACGCATGAAACCTGAAAACCGAGCACATCGAGTCCATCCAATTGTTGCCGCACGAACCGCAGCTTTGGCAATGGCGTCTTCGCGCATCGGCAGCATCTTTGTTGGAACGTATTTCGGAATTATGTTGTACGACTTGCGCAACTATTCCAATTCAGCGGCCGCAGATCAGGTAGTTATTTGCGCGTTGACTTCCGTCTCGGGGGTGTTGCTCATGGTCGTTGGAATGTGGCTAGAAAAATTGTGCCGTCTACCTGAACCACCGGCTGGCGACAACACATCAATAAAGTAAGCCGCACTAAACCAAAGGAAATTCGGCCTGGGCATCAAGTCCATGTGGCAAGCGATTGCTCAGTCGCACATGTCCGCCGCTCAGTGTGGTCAGACGTTCCACAATTGCCAGACCAAGGCCGCTGCCATTCGCATCGCTGCGCGCTCGCCAAAATCGATTAAAGGCTCGTTCGAGGTCAGGCTCAGGCATTCCAGGACCTTCATCGAGAACATGAATCGTTGCAAGTTTCGAGTCATGAGTGATGACAACTGAAATTTTTGTATTTGCTGGGACAATCGACAATGCGTTATCGATGTAGTTGTCGATTACCTGTTCGATTGCACCGGGAATTGCATGGACCAATAGTTTTTCGGGCGCGGTACAAGTCACGATGACGTTTGCCTCGGAAGCAAGAGCCTCCCAACTCTCGGCACGTTCGCGAGCAATCTCAGCAACATTAAAGTGAGCTGTTTCGGGACGCGTGTGAGCTTCAGATCGGCTGAGGACCAGCAAGCCTTCGACAAGTCGCTGTAGTCGTTCAGTTTCAAGCATTGCTGCTTCGATGCGCTCGGCAGCACCTTCAGGATCACTATCGACCATTTCCAAGGCGCGTTCGAGTCGAAGTTGAAGCGCGGTAAGGGGAGTGCGAAGTTGATGAGAGGCATCGCCCGCAAATGCGCGTTGTTGGGCCAACAATCGATTCAGCTGGTCGGCCATTGAGTTAAAGCTCGAACCCAGAGAGCGAATTTCTGGTGCGCCTTCAATGTCGTTAGCGCGAACATCGAGATTTCCGTGGGTGAACTCGTCGGTGGTTTCTTCAAGTTCCTTAAGGCGGCGAGTAATACTTGTGGCCATCAAGAACGCGACTAATGCGGCGAGCAGCAATGTAATGCCGGCAACAATGGCGATACCTCTGACTCGTTGCCACACTGCATTGTCAACAACTGCGCTTGGGAACGTAATGCGCACAACGCCAAGGACGGTATTTCCATTCAGAACCGGTACGGCCACATACATGAGCTCGTCGCTATTGGGTCCTGGATCTCTGCGACCAGAAGTGATTTTGCCTTTTAGTCCGGAAGCGATTTCTGGTCGATTGGAATACGAGGTCCCGACCTTTGTGGTTTCATCGGTATCAGCAACGACGACACCTTTTGAATTTGTGACAATAACACGAGCGCCACTGCGCTTTTTATAAACGTTAAGCGTATTTTGCAAACTCAAGTAATTTTTCGCAGATGGATCTTCGAGTAATTCCTCGGCGCGACCGGCCATGACGAAACTGTCACGTTCCAAAGCCGTAATGATTCGATCTGATTCAACTGTGCGTAGGTAGTTAGTAAAAGGAATGTCATGCACTAAGAGGACTACGAGAGTGAGCCCCATGAGCGCCGCAATGAGGCGCCACTTCACGACTCAGGCACTCCAAGTCGAAAACCAACTCCGCGAACCGCTTCGATCCAATCTTGATTACCGAGTTTCTTGCGTAAGGCGGCGACGTGTGCATCAACGGTCTTTGTGGTGCCGTACCAATTGGTATCCCACACTTCGTTCATGATGTCGTTACGTCGATATACCGCACCTGGATCTGTAGCTAGATAGGCGAGTAGATCAAATTCTTTTGGCGTGAGATGAACTTCGACGTCATTGACATAGACGCGCTGGCTGCGGCGATCGATTCGAATTGGTCCAAGATTTTGATTATTAGCGATAGCTTCGTTGCTGTCCTGGTTTGTTCGGCGTGCAACGGCTTTGATCCGAGCAACTAATTCCCGCATGCCAAACGGCTTGACGAGGTAATCGTCGGCGCCAAACTCAAGTGAAAGAACTCGATCGACCTCTTCGCTACGAGCGCTCAAAATAATGATGGGCGTCGCATGAGAGGCACGAATCGTTCGGCAGACATCCTGACCGTCCATGTCGGGCAGCCCCAAGTCGAGCAAAATTAGGTCAGGATTGGCCTTTTCTACATGGGCTATGGCGTCCTTGCCATTGTCCACATGTGTAATGGAAAGCCCAGAATTGGTAAGGCCATCGATCACACTTGCCGCAACAGATGGGTCGTCCTCCACCAAAAGAATGTCCATGTGCCTATTCTGGCCTTACTTTTGGGCATTTTTTGCCAACCATACCGATTTGGATGAATCTTGGAAATTGGCTGGGTTTACCTTGGATAACCAAAAGGTACTTTAAAAACATGAAGTCACGTATTGCAACCGCCCTTTCCCTAACCGGCGTACTCGTAGCCGGCGTCGCAGCAGCTGCCGTAAACACTCAGGCACTTCAGGCTCGCGCCGATGCAACTGTCGGTGACGCAACTTCGTCATTGGTTGTTTCAACACAGGAAATTACACCGAGTGCAGCGCCAACTATTGTTGCGTCGCCATCTGCAACGCCAACTGAGACGGTAACTGCGACACCAGTGATTTCTTCTGCACCGGCTTCTTCTGTTACTCCCAAGAAAGTGACAAAGAAAAAAGCAAAGGCAAAGGTGGCAAAGAAAGCTGCAGTTAACGTGACAACTGGAGCAACCCAAGATCCTGCACCAGTTCAAGAAGACATCACAACACCAGATGATTCATCAAATGACTCTGTCGATGTAAACACCGGAGATGATCCTTCGAATGGTGATGGAAACTGGACTAATACAGACAAGTCCCACGGTGACGATAATCAAGATTCTGAGTGGGATTAACAATGTTTAAGCGCAAGCCGCACCCTGCTCGCACGTCACGTATCGCGACGTTGGGACTTTCCACCACTGCGCTATTGGCGCTAGTAACGTCATTCGGCGTGAACGCAACGGCCGCTGCGAATCAAGAGGCAGCAGCTGCGGATGCCAGTGCATCAACGCCAGCTGATCCAACACCAGTTGCAGTTGAACCGAGTGCAGCTCCCTCAATGTCGACATCACCGTCGACGAAGCCTTCTCCTAAGGCAGTGGCTACTCCCAAAAAGGTGACAGCAGCTACACCCGCAACGAAAAAAGTAACCAAGAAAAAGACGAAAAAGAAAGTTGCAGTAAAGGCCAAGACTGTCACTAAGACAACTGCTCCGGCGGCTCCAACTGTTAAGGCAACACCAAAGCCTGCGCCAAAACCAGTTACTGTCACGCCTGCTAAAAAGCAGACGCCTGTTGCTACAACATGTTGGACTCCAAATCACCACAAGAAAAAGAAGTGCTAACTCCAACTGAACTAGCCATCAAGGCAATTGATGATGCAGGGCTTGCTAAGCGGGTAACGCGACACGAATTTCCAGCGATGGGAACGCTGTTTTATAGCGTGGCTGTAGATGCACCCGAAAATGTGCACAGCGCAATTGAAAATCGAGTTCATGAACTAGAGGGCTGCTGGACTCGATTTTCACAAAACAGCGAATTAATGAAGCTCAATCTTTCACATGGTGCCCCGATGCGCGTATCAGATGATTTGTTGATTCTGATTCGAGAAATGATTCATGGTTTTGAATTAACAGAAGGTGTCTTTGACCCCAGCATCCTTGGGCAATTGATGGAACTTGGCTTTACCACGGACGACGAAAATCTCAATGAACAGATTCGCGAAAATCCAGTCGTGAGTCATTCACTTTCTGACATCCGAATTGATGATGAATCACGTGAAATTTCGTTGCCGCACGGATTGATGCTTGATCCAGGCGGTATTGGAAAAGGTCTTGCGGCTGACTTGATGGCGCAAATGGCAATCTCACTTGGCGCATCGGGTATCGCGGTGTTTGCAGGGGGTGAAGTTTCGGTGCGTGGTCAGGCACCAACGAAAGAAGGCTGGACAATTGCAGTCGAAAATCCATGGGATGCATCCGATTTTCTGGATACGGTTGCTGTCCACAGTGGGGGAATCGCAACGTCAAGTATGGAAGCTCGTTCGGTTGCAGACGTGCATCACATTCTCAATCCTGTAACAGGCCAAAACTTCGCAACTGATGTCGTTCAGGCAACAGTGTTGTGTGAACGTGCGGTAGATGCCGAAGTTTTGGCTAAAGCGTGCTTTGCTTATGACTGTGCCGAATCAATTTCAATGATTGAAGAAGTCGGCGCGCAAGCGCTACTCGTTGATCGAGATGGAAATATCCATCGGTCGCATGGCTGGGAGGACTTCACCTAATGTCACCTGAGTTTTGGTGGTACGTAACTCGAGCAAGTGCACTCATCGCATGGGTGCTTCTCGTCATCAGCGTCACTTGGGGAATCCTGCTCTCGACCCGCGTACTCAAGCCCAATGACAATCCCAGCTGGTTGCTGGATTTGCATCGATGGCTGTCTGGTTTGGCAGTAAGTTTCACGGCACTGCACATGTTTTCGTTATGGATTGATTCGTATGCACCATTTAGTGCAGCAGATCTTTTTATTCCATTTCACAGCACCTATGTTCAAGTGGAAAGCCTCGGCAAGTGGCCGATTGTTCTCGGTGTTGTTTGCGCGTACCTTCTTATCGCAGTGCAGTCGACGTCGTTACTCATGAAAGTACTTCCGCGAAAATTCTGGAAGGCGATTCACTATTTAAGTTACGTCGTAGTGTTGCTCGTTTCTTTCCATGCAGGTTGGTCCGGTACGGATGTTCGGGCATGGCTGTATCGAGTGGTAGCAATTTTGCTCATCATGCTGACGACCGCTGCGTTAATTGTCCGCATTTTGTTTCCAAAATCTGCTCGCTCACTTTCAGCAACGGTTGAACATCGTCGACCAAATCAACTTTCTGAAGTCAAGCGCACTATGTATGTTCGCGAAGTTAGTCACCCAGCGACTGGAATTAAATCGTTAACTTTTGCAGATGCCCAAGTGAGTGAGCTTCCTGCCTGGGTTCCTGGTTCGCATATCACCCTGCATTTGCCGAATGGCATGAAACGTCAGTACTCATTGTGTGGCGATCCTGCAGAACGTTCAGGTTATGAAATTGCAGTATTGCGAGCTCCAGAGTCACGAGGCGGAAGTGCTTTTGTGCACGACGAACTTGTGGCAGGTTCAACGATCGAAGTTTCTGGTCCTCATAACCACTTTGAACTCGAGCCAGCTAGTGAATACATTTTTATCGCTGGCGGAATCGGAATCACTCCTATTAAGTCGATGATTGAATCTTTGCCGCAACGACGTAATTGGCGTTTGCTGTATGCCGGACGTTCACGCGCTTCAATGGCTTTCGTGCAAGAACTTGAAACCAATTTCCCAGGTCGAGTTACAATCCATGCCAACGATGAGGTTGGACAACAACCAAATCTCGATGAGTTCATTGGCACTTCACAAGCACCGGTTTATGTGTGTGGACCTGAACCTCTACTGGCAGCACTCATTGAGCGAGTGCCAGCGGGTCGTTTGCACTTTGAACGGTTCGCTGCCATCGAACGCGAAGCTACTGGTGGAGTGACTGAATACGAAGTCACACTGAACCGTAGCGGTACAACGTTCTCTGTAACGGAATCTGAATCATTGCTAGATGCCATCGCCTCACACGGTGGAGGTTTGATTTCATCTTGCGGTGAAGGAGTGTGTGGAACGTGTGAAGTGCGCGTGCTCGAAGGCACACCGCTGCATTTGGATTCAGTCACGGGTGATGCGGATAAAGATGAAATTGGTGTCATGTATCCCTGTGTATCGCGAAGTGCATCAAAGAAACTCGTCCTAGATCTCTAACCCTCTAATACGCTGTAGTCATGACACGTGTAGCGCTATTACAAGTTGACGTATCCGATGACGAAACGGTGGAGCACCGAGTTACGCGCGTCTTAGGACTAGTTCGCCAACAAGCAGATAAGTGCGATCTTGTAGTTTTGCCCGAGCTTTGGAATGTGGGTGCGTTTAACAACGAGGCACTGCGACCTTATGCACAACCACGGGATGGCGAATTAGTCACTTCGTTGCAATCCGTAGCCCGTGAAACGGGTTTATGGATTCATGGTGGTTCATTCGTGGAACTCCATGATGGCGACAAGCTATCGAATACCTCGCTCTTGATTCGCCCAGATGGAACGGTTGCAACGTTTTATCGCAAGATTCACCTGTTCGGTTTTGATACCGGCGAAGCAAT
Source organism: Candidatus Nanopelagicales bacterium (assembly GCA_023260395.1). GTDB lineage: Bacteria > Actinomycetota > Actinomycetes > S36-B12 > UBA5976 > UBA5976. The sequence goes on along the minus strand of JALQVI010000012.1, from coordinate 21,777 downwards.
CATGCTGGCGCGAGGTAATGACATCATCGTCGAAGCCGATACTCCAGTTGGCAAGGCCGGCATTGCTACCTGTTATGACTTACGCTTCCCAGAATTATTCCGAGCGCAGTGTGCAAAAGGTGCGCAAAGTTTTGTGCTGTGTTCTGGCTGGCCAATTCCACGAATTAGCCATTGGCGAGTTTTGATTCAGGCACGTGCAATCGAAAATCAAGCTTGGTTTATTGCTTGTAATGAAGTTGGCAAGAATGGCGATTACACATTGGGTGGCCATTCAATGGTGGTGAACCCCAAGGGCGAAATTATTGTCGAGGCCGGCACCGAAGAAGAAATTATTTACGCAGACGTTGATGTGAATCTTGCCGATGAATGGCGCCGTGATTTTCCGATTCTTCGAGATCGAGTACTTTAAGCATTTTCGCTATCGTGACGATTTAACGATCCTGCTGATTCATTCGAGCTAATCGTTCGTTGTATTCGTTCAATTCACGATCGCCATCGCGGTCTGCTTGACGGTCCATGCGTTGTGCGATGCGATCTTCGCTGCGCGCCCATTGCACCGCAACGATAACCATGAGTAATAGTGATGGAATTTCTCCGACGGCCCAGGCGACGCCACCACCGGTATACGTGTCAGTCAGTGGGTTATCAATCCACGGTGGGCGCACTAGTGAATACCATTCGTTGCCGATGGGTGTGGCGCTTTGCATTAATGCGATGGCAAAGAATGCGTGAAGTGAAATAGCAACTAATACCAAAACGAGTCGCACTAAATGTGGGACATTTCGTGGCGATGGATCGAGTCCGATGACAAGAAAAGCGAATAGGCAACCTGTCAGCAAGAAGTGAACTTCCATGAACAAGTGACCTGCGTGACTTGCCATTAATGTTCCAAAGAGTGAAGTGAAGTACATGCCGTACAGGCCGAACGTAAATAGGGTCAAGACAAAGAGTGGGTGACTGATGAACGCACCATAACGGCTGTGCAATAGCGAGAGCACCCACGATCGCGGGTTGCGGTGAGTCTCATCGTTTGCAGCTGGCAATGCACGCAATGCGAGTGTGATCGGCATTCCCATTACTAGGAAAATCGGCGCCAGCATAGAAAGGGACATGTGTGAAACCATGTGCGCTGCGAACGAGACCATGGCATATTTCGATATTCCAGAACACGTTGACCAGATGACAATGCCAATGCCCAACATGAACGAAATAGTTCGAAGGGCTGGCCACCCAATGTCATTTTTACGAAGTCGTACGGCACCAGCGGCATAAAGAGCGGCAACAATCAGCGAACCTGTAAGCATCATCCATTCGGGATGCCAACCAAAAACGACGGTGCTAAATGACGGGGCCGGTGGAAACTCAAAACCGAGAATTTCTTCGGCTGCGCTCGGTAACTTGGTTGCCACTCGACTTAACGGTGTCGAATGCAATGCAACGCCAAGCCCGACAGCAAGGCTCAAGAATGAGATTTCAAACGCACCAAAACGCGCGGCGCTTTGTGACTGTGCAATCGCTCGCCGAGCTTGCAGCGCGAAGTAGCCAGCAAGGCCAAAGACAATGACTTTGAGAACGACTAACTTGCCGAATCCTGAACTCCACAAATCAGAGAAGGAATCAATGCGTGAATATGTTGCAGCAATTCCAGAAATAACCAAGGCGGCTACTGACCACGTCGCAAGGTAGGAATAGCGTTGCACGATTTCGGCATGACCAGTTCGTACGTATTTCAAGATTGACCAGAATGCACCGACCCATAGTGCCATCGCGACGCCGTGAATCACCGAGGATGCGATACCTAGCGAGTGGTCACCCACCGAAGCCGAATGGCTGTTGAGCAACGGCGCAACAATTCCACCAATAGCCAGTGCTAATAACAACGCGACTGAATTGAGGCTTGCGACCAGTACAGCCAGGATCGAAATCAAGATGGCAAACAGACTTGTGTAAATAAAACTGCGTGAAGGTGGCAACGCCCATAAGTAGGTGCCCAAAGTTCCAGACGAAAAAGTTTCTTTCGCCGAAAGTCCAAGAACAACGGAAAGTGTGACAGCTGCCAGAAGCAAACTGATAACGGACCACATGGCGCTCAAGCGCGAAACTACGAGCAGTTTTTCACGACCGTCGCGACTGACAGTGTCTTTGTCTTGTGGCTCTAGAAAGCCAATCGTGACGAGAATCCCCAACACGCGAATGCCAAATAACGTATTGGTAAGTAACAAGAATTGCTGCAGCCAAGTAAGCGTTCGACCAGCGTCCGGTAAATCGCCAATTGGTGCGTGCCACTGACCGCCACCAATTACTAGACCGGCAATTAACGCAATGGTCGCGATAATTGCAACGAGTGATCGGTGGATCAGTTTGAACATTACTTGTCGGACTTCTTTCGAGTGAGTGCCCAAGCGCCAGCACCGAGTACAGCTAGGCCTAACAGAATTGGCAGGAATCGTGGGGGGTTGTTGTCATCAGAAGTAGAACCTGTGGCAACAGCAAGTGGAGTGGCAATTGCAGTGGGAGTGTCTATGACAACGTCAGTAGGCACAGCCGAATTAATTGGCGTTGCTGAATTTGAAACGTGAGGTGAGGATTCTCCCGTGTAACTGAATGTGAAAGTGCCATCTATCACGTGACCATCATCAGCAGCAGCTCGCCAATTAACGGTTACATCACCGACAGGCACATCGACAGGCCATGGCACATAAAGTGTGGATCCATCAAGACCAGTGTTACCGGTCGCGATGATCGTTCCTGTCGCATCTGCCAACGAAATCTTGCTGCCTTCGATAAGTGGTGGTTCGCTGAACGTTAATTCGATACGTTCTAGAGGCGCGGTAACAACTTGGCCATCGGAAGGATTTGATTTTTGAAGTTCAGTATGTGCTGATGCCGATGATGCAGTGAAAAATAAGACTGCGATTGCTAATGAAATTCCCGAGATTAGTTTGCGCATGTACTAAGCGTAGCCCCAGAAAATGCGGTGGATTTCGAACCGCTGGGCCATACCGTGTGGGGTCAATTACTAAAAGATGCCTAAATCATGGGCCGCATTAGTCAGTTCGTCGCGGGCATTCGGATGAGCCGCAAAAGTGATGATATTGCGGGCCTGCTGTTCTTGACTTTCACCGGCACATAGAGCTGCTCCGTGTTCGGTAACAACGTAACTGTGCTGAAAACTAGTCACGGGTTCGATCAACTTGGGAATGATAGTTGAACTATCTGTTTTTGCGTGCCATGACGGTAAAGCCATGAACGCAAGTCCACCGCGTGCATTCAAAGCGCCGATGATGAAATCGGTGGCACCGCCAAAACCAGAATAAATCCGACTATTCACCCGGCTTGAATTCGCTTGATCGAATAAGTCGACTTGTAGCGCAGCATTGATGCTCATCATCTGTGGTTGTTGCGCAATGTTTCCCGAACTATTTGTAACCTCGGTACGCCGCATACGAATTTGCGGATTGAGATTGATCCAGTCATAAAGTTCCTGTGAACCAAAAACGAATGAAGCGACCATGTCTTGCTCGGTATCTAAGGCGCCGCTATCACGCAGCCCCAAGACACCATCGCTAAACATTTCAGTCCACACACGTAAACCAGTGCGCGTTCGAAGTTCACCGAGCACGGCATCTGGGATTGCGCCAATGCCCAGTTGCAAAGTAGAACCGTCTTTGATTTTTTCGGCGATGCGAAGGCCTATGTGAGATGCGACTTCCGTCGGCTCAATTAGTTCTTTCACTAACAGCGGCGCATCAACATCAAATATGTAGTCGATGTCAGTTAATGAAATTTCTGCATCGCCAAAGGTATACGGCATGTTCGCGTTAGCTTGTGCAATAACGAGCGCGCCATGCTTGCGCGCAGATTCAATTGCAGCTGGCAAAATATTTACTTCACTGCCGAGGCTGACAAATCCATTTCGAGGGGTTGACGTGTGCAACACAACTAAATCCGGCAACGTATGAGTTTTTATCAAACGAGGTAGCAAACTTAAACGCGCTGGAAAGTAAGCCAAACGTTCGCTGCCGCGCATCCCGGGCCCAACAAACGCAGTTTCGTAATGCACCCCAGGACGATTAGGTAGTCCTACCTGTGCGTTCAAAATATTGAGCCGATATTCAGGCAATTGGGAATCGAGCGCATTGACCAACGCCAATGGAGTCGAAAAGTTACCCGACACAATCAGCCGCGGGTTTTCGGGTAATTGATTAATAACCTGGGAAATCTGTTCGAGCCCGAGCGCTTTCATGATTTCCCTCCTCGTGACCGTTTATAGCCATTCTATTAAGGCGAAATTTCATTCTTGAGAGAATGAAATAGAGGATCAACCTCACTATGAACTATTTTGATGTCCGATTTTCGGGACTAGAGTTAGTTCAGCAATGGAAGGTGTTTCATGAATAGCCGATCAGTTCTCGTAGTCGAAGACGACGCATTGTTGCGTGAGTTGTTGGCTAGCGCACTTGAATCTAAAGGTTACTTAGTTCAAAGCGCCGCAAATATTTCTGATGCCAAGCGCGCATTCAAGAGTGGTGACCCTGATGGGGTGGTTCTTGATATTGATTTAGGTCCTGGACCAAACGGTTTCGATCTTGCCCACATCATCTTGGCTGATGCACCGGAAACTGGAATCGTTTTTCTGACGCACTTGCCCGATTCGCGATTCGCGGCAGTAGACCCAGATGGCTTGCCAACAGGAATTGCATACTTACGAAAGTCTGGGCTTTCGGATCTCAATACTTTGTTTGATGCGTTGGAAGGTGCAATGACCGGTGAAGTGACGGCAGAGTTTCGTCATGACCGCGACAAGGACCGACCACTTGCACATCTCACACGTAAGCAAATTGAAGTTTTGCGTCTCATGACCCGTGGTCAATCAAATGCACAGATTGCAGCGATTCGCGGCACATCAGTAAAAGCGGTCGAAGATGCGATTCGACGTTCATGTGAAGCCATCGGCGTTGATCCAACAATCGAAGGTAATTCTCGAACCGCAGCAGTGACAAAATACTTAGCTGTCACTGGTCCGCAAGCAATGCCGAAATAATTTTCTAACTTTCACATGCATTCATTAACAGCTCAAGATTACGAGCAGCTCAAACAGCGTTCAGTGTGGACGTTGTTGGGGTTACCTTCGTCATTGAGTTGGAAAGTTATTCTTCTCTATTTAGTTCCATCAACGCTGAGCCCTATCTTTATTGATAAGCGCAGTCTTGGAGGATCCTGGCCTTTCTGGATTGCATTAGTTATTGCGACTGACGTTATTTTCGCAATCGTGATTTTGGTTAGTGCCCGACTTATACATAACCCAAATGTTGTCGAGTCAAAACCGCTTCGAACGTTGCTTGCATTTTTGGTTGCCCAGGTTTGTCGTGGTTCATTTCTCGGCCAAGTCACAGTTGCTTATGGACTCACTTCGGATCCGATGTTGGCTTATCGCATTGGATACGGTTCGATATTTATCGTCTCTGCGTTGGTTATCTCCGCAATCTTGGTGGCATTAAATGATCAGAACCAAACGATTGCTAAGTCTTTGATGTCTGCGACCAGCAGACTCCAAGAATTAAATCGCACGCTTCAAATTCGTATTGATGAAACAAATAGCAATCTATTGAAATATGTACAAGACAACGTAAATCCACGTGTGCAGGAACTTGACTCGCTACTAAGTCGGGTACGAGAATCCGGCGACCAAGCGCAGGCTATTTCAGACATGAGCCAATACATCGAAACAGAATTGCGCCCGTTGAGTCATCAGCTTGTTCGTGAAGTTAGCGAAGTGCCTGCACTGACGAACCAAGTTGTGTTGGCTCCGATTAAGCCTCGAATGCCAGCTCGAATTAACCTCGCAGAATCCGTTCGTCCTGTGGTTTCGGCGATGTTATTACTTGCAGCTTTGCTCTCAGGTGCAACACGAACCTTAGATCAAGGGCAACGTCAGCACTTTGCACTTTTTGTCGTACCAGCAACGTTTCTCATTTTTTGGCTACTTGAAAAGTCACTCGTACGTGTGAACCTAGCGCCAATAACTGCTGCTTTAATTTTGTTGCCGACCTTTTCAGTTGTAGCACCGATGTTGATCTATGTACGTGGGTCGATGGGTCTAGCCACGCCAACGGGCGTGTATGTCCCAGCAGCAATTTCAGGTGGAGCCATTGCAGCGGCAAACCTTGGATATTCTCTACTCATTGCGCGACGCTCAATGGCGATCGAAGATTTACTAGCTAAAGAAAATGAACTGGAAAGTGCCCTAGGTGTTTTGCGACAACATGCATGGCGTGCTCGACATCGTTTGGCTTACGTTATGCACGGCTCCCTATTGAGTGCGCTTTATGCAGCGACAATCAAACTTGGTCAAGATCCACAACCGACGGCCGAATCAATTGAAAGTATTCGTAACGATATTTCACAAGCACTGCGCAAACTTGTTGACGTCGAGCAATCTGGTGAAACCTTCAGTGAGATTCAATCTCGATTGAGTGAAGTGTGGGACGGCGTTCTTCACGTGACATGGGACGTTGCCCCAAATGCATTGTCTTTGTTGGAACGGCATCCATTGCTTGCAGAATGTACAGGCGAGGTCATCCGCGAGGCACTGTCGAATGCATCGCGACACGGGCCTGCAACGCGAGCTACGGTTCAACTTTCTAGCGACAATGAATCATTGTTTGTCAGAGTTTCTGATAATGGTAAGGGAATCCAACTCAGCCAGAATCCTGGTCTTGGACTTCACCTTTACGACGAACTGTGTATCGATTGGACGCTTTCACCTGCATTTTCTGGAGGCACGGTCCTAGAAGCGCGAGTTGCTGTTCCGTTGAACAATTAACTGGCAGAATCCAACTATGTCTGATTCATACGATGCAATTGTTATCGGCGCGGGCGTTATTGGTTCGGCTGTTGCTTTTGAATTAGCGCGAAGCGGTAAGTCGGTATGTGTTGTCGACAAAGCTGCCGGACCTGGCCAAGGTTCAACGAGTTCCTCGAGTGCTGTGATTCGTTTTAACTACTCGACACTCGACGCAGTTGCTTTGGCTTGGGAGTCTTTTCATTGTTGGTTGGATTGGCAGGCACATTTGGAAGCTGCTTCCAACGAAGGTTTAGTCTCGGTGCACAACATTGGCGTCGCCATGATGGACGTACCAGTCGTCAGCCTGGAGCGCACGTCGGAACTTTTCGACAAGGCTGGAATTGACCATCGCATCCTGGATGCCGAAGGATTGCTCGAAGTTGTTCCAACTATTGACACTGGTCGTTACTGGCCACCAAAAAAGATTGACGATCCGGCGTTTTGGGAAGATGCGACCGAAACCATCAGCGCGATGTACACCCCACAGGGTGGGTATGTCAGCGATCCTCAGCAAGCAGCTGTGAATTTGGCCGATGCGGCCAAGGCCAAAGGTGTAGATTTCCGTTTCAAAACTGAAATATCGGCAATTATCAAGCAAAATGGCCGAATTTCAGGCGTTCAGGATGCTGCTGGAACGTTCATTTCGGCCCCAATTGTGGTCAATGTGGCTGGGCCATGGTCGGGAAAAGTCAATGAAATGGCCGGTGCTGGCTCAGATTTTACGATTAGTACCCGTCCAATGCGCCAAGAAGTACACCATGTTTCGGCGCCAAAATCTCTCAAAAACCCACCAATCATTGGGGATTTGGATACTGGCGTCTATATTCGACCCGAAATTGGTGATTCGCTGATTATTGGCGGCACCGAACCTGAATGTGATCCATTTCAATGGGTAGAAGACCCAGATCAAGCAAATATGTCCAGAACACAAGAGCTCTTCGACGCCCAGGTGACTCGTGCGGCCCGCCGGTTGCCAGATTTGCTGGTTCCAGGCAGCGCAAGTGGGGTAGTTGGCATTTATGACGTGGCCTCAGACTGGACGCCGATTTACGACATGACGGATGTTCCAGGGTTTTTCGTGGCAATTGGCTCAAGTGGCAACCAATTTAAGAATGCTCCGACGGCTGGGCAGTTGATGGCCCACCTTATTAATGCGGTTGAATCTGGCGTGGATCATGACGAAAATCCAGTTCATTTTGAGTGTACGCGTACCGGATTGACCATCAACATTGGAACATTTTCCCGAAAGCGAGCCATCAACGAGGCGTCATCAGGCACCGTGATGGGCTAACTGCGCTAACTGACTCGGCGAACGTTGCCGACACCATTGATTGCATAATGGCGTATGTAATCAATGGTGAAGGTTGCGGAATCGAGTTTCGGATCAATGCCACCGGGAACAAATGTTCCACCCATCGCCAGATTTGCAATCAGGAAGAATTCTTCATCGAATACCCAGTGACTTTGGCGTGCAATTGCATCAGCTTCGGTCTTTGACGCCACGAGCTCATCGTTGAAATACCAGTCGATTTTTCCCGGTAGCCACTCGATTGCATAGGTATTGAAATCTGCTGAAAAGTCCGACTCGGGCCGTGAGGTTGGACCGGCAAGGCCATTGTCACCAAAGTAATCAGGTCCATGAAGCGTGCAATGCAACAGATGTTTGTCGTCGCCGACTTCGACGATGTCAATTTCTCCGCAATGCGGCCATTCCTTGTCGCCAAAGGAAGTACCGAGCATCCAAAGCGCTGGCCATGTTCCTTGTCCAGCTGGCATTTTGATACGCGCTTCGATACGTCCGTACTTAAAGGCGTAATGATTTTTAGTATGCATGCGAGTACTGAGGAACTCGAGGTGAGGAAATTCGCCTAGCGCTTCGTGGCCATCTGGAATTCGAGTTGCGTTGATGACTAAGTTTCCTTGGCCATCTGTTGCTGCGCTGTGGTCGGTGTAATACTCGAGTTCCTGATTGCCCCAGCCATCAAATTTGCTGCCGATGTCGTACGTCCACACATTGTTGGTATCGGGCAGAGTGCCTGTCTTCTCGTTGAACTCTTGAGCCCACAACAGCACTAAATTTTTTTGGGACACCGCATTACCTTTCAAGGATGTACCAATAAGGCTATGGGCAAATCTGTGATTTAGCGTGGTGAGTAAATATTCGAATTGGCTGGTGTCGTGAAAGATTTCACGAATGAGCTTGGCGGGAAGCCAAACCTAAAACGTTGCAGATGATGCGGGCGTTATTCAGTGCGCCAATTGCATCGACATCAACATCCGGCATGAATTCAACCAGGTCGAATGCAGCAATGTTGGCCTTGGCGGAAATGCCATGAAGTAGTTCGACAACATTCCAGTACGTCAGCCCACCAGGTGCACGCCCGATTACGCCAGGAACGATTGATGGATCAAGAGCATCGCAGTCCAGCGCGATGATGACATTCGCACCAGCGGGGACTTTATCGATTGCTGCCTGAATACCTTCGGCTGCTACTTGTCGCGCTGGTACGAATTGAACACCTGCTGCTAATGCATCTTGGTAATCGACAGGTCGAGCTGAACCAATGCCGCGCTGACCGACTTGAAGCATGCCTGTGATGTGATCCATTTCCATCGCACGACGCATGGTCGAGGACAGGCCGAGCTTTTCGCCACGAACTTCGTCACGCCAATCAATGTGTGCATCGATCTGAACCACGAAGTATTCGCCGCGACCAGCAAATGCATCAATCATCGGGATGGGAATTGAATCGTCACCGCCAATGACAACAGGAACCGCGCCAGCATCAAGAATCGCGGCCACAGTGTTACGAATGGCAGCGCGGTTTGCGACTGCGTCATTCTCGTCGTACGGCAGATCCCCAAGGTCCGCGGAATCCACACCATGAGGGAATAGCGGTTCCATGAAGTCGAAATCCATGTGCAAGATATTGGCTGCATAGCCACTGATTGCACTGCGAATAGCATTCGGAGCATCGGCGCAATAGGCCCCGACGGATTCATACGGAGTAGCACACGGAGCGCCAAAAACGACGGAGTTATATTCCGATGTTGGTGTTTCAATCGCAGGTAGTCCCATAAATGTTGATGGTGCACCTGCACCGAACATTGTTCCAATGTCACGTTTTTCCGACATGTTGTTCTCCTAGCTATTAAGCGCAGGTATTGCGCCGTGCGAAATTGTGGCAAGTCCGAGTTTTGTCAGAGCGACTGTTGCTTCACCCATGGGGCTATCGGTGCCACTTGCGGCTCCGAGCTGCAGACCCTCGAGATTGCGTTTGTGAATTGATTCCATGATGACGGCAAGCTTGAAGCATGCCAATGCAACACATTCGTCCAAGTGATCTGCATTCAATCCGGTGACTGCCAGATACTCCGTCAGCACCTGTTCGCGCGTCCAGAAGCCAGGACCTTCTGTCACATGTTCTGCGACCGGAATGGCAGCGCGCAAAGTGTCAGTTGCTTGTGACCAATACACGAGTGTGATGGCGAGGTCTGAGATCGGATCACCGAGTGTGGACATTTCCCAATCGAGCACGGCTTTGATGTCGAATGTTGTGGCATCAAGAATCACATTGTCGATGCGATAGTCACCATGCACGATTGATGTCGGCAAGTCGGCTGGTAAATGGGAAAGCTGTTCAGTTAGCCATGCATGTAGTTCGTTGATCTCAGGTAGTTCACGCGTCTTTGTCAGCTCCCATTGCTCACCCCAACGCTTTGCTTGCCGTTGTAAGTAGCCTTGCGGGCGACCGAGTTCTTGCAAGCCAGCAGCTTCAGGATTGACCTGATGAAGTTGCGCAAGAGTGTGTACCAGATTGCGTGAAATTGTTTCGGCTTGACCCGGTGTCAACGTTGCAGCATCATCACGGTCAGCGATAACTCGACCATCGACAAAATCCATCACCATGAACTTGGCACCAATGACTGACTCGTCGTCACATAATCCCAATGTGCGGGGAGTCGGATAGGCGACAGAATTCAATCCGCTCAACACTCGATGTTCACGCAACATGTCGTGCGCGCTAGGCATGACGTGACCCAATGGTGGTCGACGCAATACATACGAACGACCACTGGCGTCTGCCAGGCGATATGACACGTTGGAACGGCCGCCAGCCAAGAGATCAGCAACAATCGGGGCTGATGAATCAAAGCCCTCGATGTTGTCTGTGAACCACTGTTGCAGCGGTCCCAGACGTAACCCAGCAGGCTCAGTTGTCACTAGATTTATGCCCAATCACCAGGAAGAACACCATTTTCAGCCTGTCGAGCGGCACGGCGAGCTAGCGACCAACGGTGTACTTCCGATGGGCCGTCATAAATACGGAATGGACGGATGTCACGGAAGATTTGAGCGATGGGCAGGTCGCCTGAAGTTCCGGCGGCACCACACAGTTGCATCGAGCGATCAACAATTCGGTAGGTTGCTTCGGCCACGAAAGTCTTAGCGATTGACGTTTCTTTGCGTGCGGCTTGACCTTGGTCGAGAACCCACGCTGCACGATGAATTAGCGCACGGCTGGCAGCAATGTCGATTTCATTGTCGGCAATCATTTGTTGGGCCATGCCAAGCGAGCTGAGCTTGCTATCAAACATCGGACGGTCAACTGCATACGCCACTGCAGTTTCATGCGCACGACGTGCAGCACCTAACCACCGCATGCAATGTGTGAGACGTGCAGGGCCGAGACGAACCTGCGCGTACTTAAATCCTTGACCAACTTCACCAAGTACAGCATCATCGGATACTTGGCAGTTAGTGAATCGCACTTCACCATGTCCGCCACTGAAAGCACTGTCGAGAGTTTCAAGTGAACGTTCAACATTCATTCCAGGATTGTCGGCATCGACGAGGAACATCGTTGCGCCTTCATCCGTGCGTGCCATCACAATCGAAAATGCAGCGCCTTCTGCACCAGTAATAAACCATTTCGTGCCATTGATAACCCAGCCAGAATCATTCTTCGTCGCAACAGTGGTCAACATGTCAGGATCAGCTCCTGCACCTGGCGCAGGTTCCGTCATGCTGAACGACGAACGCACTTCGCCACGGGCCAGGGGAGCAAGATACTTTTCACGTTGCTCAGGCGTTGTTACTTTGTCGAGCAACAAAATGTTACCTTCGTCCGGTGCTGCACAGTTGATTGCTGTAGGTCCGAGCAGACTGCGACCGCTCTCTTCGAGGATGACAGCTTGACCAACATGGTTAAGCGCAAGGCCCCCAAACTCAGTCGGCGCTGTCGGTGCAAAGACGCCAGCCGCGCGTGCCGCATCCTGCAGCTGCACACGCACATCAGGATCAATGCCGTGAGCTTCCGCACGCAAAGTGTGTTCCATCGGAATCACTCGCGTATTAATAAATGCGCGAACCTGCATCGCAAGTTCACGAACTTGCGGATTCATGTCAGATTCAAAACTCATTACATATTCCTTTTCTGGCGGTGAGGCTAGCGGAACGCTATACTCAAAATTACTTGTATTCATAGGGTTTTATAGGGGTAAAGGACCAATTCAATGACTGAAAAAACGTCTAATGGGTCACTTACTCTCGATGCCTTTAATCGGTTGCGCGATGACATCATCCAAGGCGTGATTCGCCCTAACGAACGTCTCATTGCCGCAGACCTTGCTGCAACATTGAAAACTTCTCGTACCCCTATTCGCGAAGCTTTGCAGTTGCTCGAAGCCGAAGATCTCGTCATCGGCATTAAGCGCGGTTATGTCGTTCGTGAACATACTCGTGATGAAATCGTCGAGATTTATCAAGTACGTGCTGCGCTCGAAGGCATGGCTGCTCGACTTGTTGCCGAACAGACCGGCGCTGCGGCTGCAAAGAAGATTGAAGCAATCGGTGCTCACAAAGATTCTTTAGGCAAGACCAACGAAAGCAATCAAGTTGTTGACTTGAATAATCAATTTCACGCTGCAATCTTTGCCGCGTGTGGCAATGCTCGTCTCGAGAAATTGAACCGTAGTAACAGCCAGCACTTCTTTAACTATCGAATTGCTGCGTTGTACACAAAAGAAGAGCAATTGCATTCAGTACGCGGTCACGCATTAATCATCAAAGCACTCAAGGCACATGATGGCGATGCTGCTGATCGAGCAGCTCGCGAACATGTGCTCGACGCGCTTGATGTCACGCTGCTCAAACTTCGCTAACACGCTATTTAATTATCGACGTACTTAATCGTTCGAAATGTACGAACGAAAACTAGGTATTGCCGTTGATTGTGATGCCGCCGTCAACAACGATTGTTTGACCGGTGATGTAGCTGGCTTCATCTGAATTTAAGAAGTTCACAACAGTTGCAATTTCCATAGGTTCAGCAAAGCGCTTGAGTGCGATGCGCGAAGAAACGTGATCGTGGTCGATCTTGCCTTCGTTAATACCGCGGTCCACCATTTCGGTGCGCGTCCAACCTGGGGCAACACCATTCACGCGAATGCCGAATTCAGCGAGCTCCAACGCCATCGTGCGAGTTAGGCCTTCGAGGCCAGCTTTGGATGCGGTGTAACTTGTGCGACCTGCGATACCGAGAGTTCCCGCGATTGAACTGATGTTCACAATCGAAGCTCCGGCAGGTGCTGATTTCAGCAACGGCAGCGCAGCTTTTGAGCATCGAAACGCGCCAGTCAGGTTGGTGTTGATGACCGTGAGCCAGGTGTCATCGCTGACTGTTTCCATGTCTTCGCGAATGACGATTCCGGCGCAATTCACCAGTGCTGAAAGGGATTCGAACTGTTCGCCAATTTCGGCAAACGTCGTTGTGATGGAGTCGAGGTCTCGCACATCCATCACTTTGCCCGTTACGGAAACCTTAGGATTGCTTTCCTTGAGTCGTTGGACTGCAGCATCGAGGGCAGCCGAATCACGACCGGTAATGACCACATTGAATCCGCGCGACACAAGGTCTTCGCTGATTGCAAAGCCAATGCCTTTAGCGCCACCAGTGACTACTGCATTCCACGAGCTCACTTGCGAATCGCCCGTACCTTGAATGGTTCAGTTGCGATTGCTGGTTTGCGGCCAGCCATGATGTCGGCAAGTAGCGCGCTCGATCCGCAAGACATTGTCCAACCCATGTGGCCATGGCCAGTGTTGTAGAACAAGTTTGAATGCTTGGAACCCTTGCCAATGATTGGCGGGCCATCTGGAGTCATTGGACGCAAGCCCGCAGTCATTTTTGCGGTGCTCCAATCAACAGCATCTGGCCACAACTCTTTTGCAGTGTTGATGATGTTGTCGAAGTCGCTTTCTTCGTATGACTTGTCGTAACCGCTGAACATTGCGGTCGATGAAATGCGCAGCTTGTCGCCCATTGGTGACCAGGCAACGAGTGTCTTTTCGTCAACGCCACCGAGTGTTGGTGCCTTTGACTTGTCCTTGATATCAACGGTGAGCGAGAAGCCCTTGGCTGGGTACACCGGAATGTCTTGTCCAACTGAACGTGAAAGGAATGGACTGCCGACACCGAGTGCAAGCACGTAATTGTCTGCAGTGAGTGTGCCTTGGTCGGTCACTAGCCCTGTGATCTTGCCACCAGATTCGGTGAACTTTTCTGCGGTGACACCGAACTTGAATTCAACGCCCATTGCCTTGCAACGTTCCATCAAGTTGCGACTGAACTTTTCAGAGTTACCGCTGGCATCGTTTGGTGCATGAATGGCTCCGGCAAGTTTGTCACCAGCTGCAGCGAATGCCGGATCAACCTTTGCAAGTTCTTCGGCATTGAGGCTTTCAAGTTTTTGACCATGCGATGTCAGCAATTCCATCTTCATGAGACCGAGTTCAAGTTCGTGTGCATCGCGGTACAAGTACAACAAGCCTTGGTTCACGCCGTCGTAATCAATGCCTTCGGCTGTTGCAATTTCAGCAAGCTTGCGCTGGCTGTAATCCGACAACTCAAGCTTGGCCAACGTATTGGTGCGCGCGCGGTTTGATGTGCATTCGCGTAGGAATTGCAAGCCCCACCACAAGAATCGTGGGCTTAATGTTGGTTTCACGCGAATGGAAGTCTTTTCACCAAAGATGGATTTCACCAACATTTTTGGTGCAGCAGGAGATGCCCATGCGAAGCAATGTGCTGGAGCAATCAGGCCCGCATTAACTGCAGTTGCTTCTTGTCCAACGTTGTCATGCTTATCAATCACAACAACTTCATGACCATCTTTGGCTAAGTAATACGCGGTTGTAACGCCTACGACGCCGCCACCAAGAACGATAGTTTTCATTGCATCTCCTGCTGAAATGTAGTGCTAGTTATTAGGAAGGAAGCACTGCGATTGCAGTGATTTCTACGACAAGACCTTCGATGAGCAAACCAGCTACGAGCGTTGCACGAGCTGGACGGTGATCAGGGAAAACTTCGGACCATGCTTCGTTGTAACGAGGCAAGTGTGCAAGGTCTGTGATGTACACAGTTGTCGATGCGATGTCGTTTAGCGTTGCGCCCTTTTCGGCCAAGATCGTCTTGATGCGCAGAAGGGTGTACTTGGTCTGTTCGTATGGATCGCCAGGTGCAACGACTTTGGCTTCTGGGTCAAGCGCGACCTGACCTGCGATGAAAATAAAGCCGTTGGCTACCGCGGCGTTTGAATACGGCATGATTGCTGGACCGAGGGACTGTGGGTTGTAGGTTTCTACGTTGCTCATGGTGCTCCTAGTTGTTATGTGTGAAGACTAAACGATGCCGTTGTAGCCGTGGGGGACTGTTGCGTTGTAGACGTATTCGATGAAGTTGGCCCAGTCGAATACTGGTAGGCCGGTGGCCTCGTGTACTGCCTTGCTGTAGGGAGGTAGATCGCTGCACTCAAGCATGATTGCGCCGAGGTCAGGATTTGCTTTCTGTAGATCAAGCGCAGCTTGGACAACTTCCTTGGTCATCTTGTCGTCGTCGAGAGTGCCCTTTTCCTTCAACACCACGTCGTTAAAGTGTGGGAAAACTTCCATGCCCTGCACACACAGACGTGAAGAATCATTCACTCCAACAAGTGCGAATTCTTTGTCGCCCAATGCCGCGCTGTTTGCTGTCAGCACACCGAGCTTTTGATTGCGACCAACCATTTGAAGCAACATTGGGAGTTGTACAAGGCTGGTAAGGAATACGGGAATGTTGACGCGCTCTGCAACATAATCCTGGAATGCAACCATGAAGCCACAGTTGCCAGTAATTGCGCGAACGCCTTCGGCTTCGAGCTTTTGAGCGTGTTTGACCATGAGATCTGCGAAAGCTTCACCGCCGCCACGCAACACATCAGCGCCAGATGCACCGGGCACTGTTTCATAGCGCATTGGGAACGAGAACGTGTTGGCGTTGTTTAAGTCGCCTGGAACGAACGGGATATTCCACTCGGCGCACAGCATTCCGATGGAATAGCCATAGGCAACTTGGCCGGCTCGGGCGTGATGAATCATGTGGTCAACTTCCTTTGCATACAGTTTTGCATGCACAAATGAATTCTTTGCTCTTTTGGCCAAACCGTCAAGTGTGCCGAATATCGCTAAAAATAAGGGTTTTTTGCGAATGAACGGCTTGCGCTCATGTTCGTTTGCATGCAATAGTGCATGCATGACTGATTTTCGGTTCGTTCCTAGCGACCAGGCGATCACTCCGTTTTCACTGCTTTCCCAAGATGGAACATTGACCGGAACGCCATCTTTGAGCGATGACAAAGTGATCGAAGCTCTGCGCCTCATGGTTTTGACGCGCACGTTTGATGAAAAGGCGACTGCGATGCAGCGCCAAGGTCGCTTTGGCACTTTCTCGTCCGTTCGTGGCCAAGAAGCATCTGTGGTTGGTTGCTCATTCGCGCTTGATCCACAGAAGGATTGGTTGGCTCCGCAATATCGCGAGTTGCCTGCTCTGATTCGTCACGGATACCCGATTGAAAACTTCGCGCTGTACTTCATGGGTAACCCACGTGGCGGAGCGATTCCAGAAAACGTCAACATGCTTCCGTTGCAAATTTCATTGGCGGCTCAAATCCCGCAAGCAACTGGTGTTGCGTGGGGATTGAAACTTCAGGGTAGCGATGGCGTTGTCGTGACGTTCTTTGGTGATGGCGCGTCGTCGGAGGGTGACGTGCACGAAAGTATGAACCTCGCTGGTGTGACGAAGGCACCTGTTATTTTCTTCTTGCAAAATAATGGCTGGGCAATTTCAACGCCGCGTAAGAATCAAACTGCCGCTCGCTCGTTTGCCGAACGCGCACTTGGTTATGGCATTCATGGTGTAACTGTCGATGGCAATGACCTATTAGCCGTTCATCAAGTTACCGAGGAAGCAGTGGCACGAGCTCGCGCTGGCGAAGGCGCGACCTTGATTGAATCTGTTACGTATCGCACCGGCGCGCACAACACGGCTGATGATCCTTCTCGCTATATCGATCAGGCTGAACTGGATGAATGGGTCAAGAAAGACCCGATTGAGCGCGTTGAAAATTACTTGCGCGCCAAAGGTGTGTGGGACGACGCAACGGCGCAAGCAATGCGTGATGAATGCGCGGCCGAAATTGATGAAGCAATGACCAAGGCGCGCGCGGTTCCACTGGCTGGCCCTGAAGCACTCTTTGATCATGTTTATGTCGATCCACCGGCACGCATGGAACAACAACGAACTGCGTGGATTGAACGAACGGCAGGTGCATGATGTCTGAAAAAACAATGATCGAAGCGATTCGTGAATGCATGCGCCAAGAAATGGAAGCCGACGACAAGATTGTTGTGATCGGCGAAGACGTCGGCAAGCTCGGTGGTGTGTTTCGCGCAACTGATGGTTTGCAGGCACAGTTCGGTGACCAGCGCGTTGTCGATATGCCGTTGGCCGAAGGTGTCATCATCGGTTCAGGTATTGGCCTTGCCATTAGTGGCTTGCGCCCAATTATTGAATTGCAGTTCCTCGGGTTTGGCCATCAGGCCTTCCATCAAATTGGTCAGCAAGTTGCGCGACTTCGTTTCCGTTCGCAGGGGCGTCACTCGTTGCCACTCGTGATTCGTTCGCCATACGGCGGCGGCGTTCGCACACCTGAACTTCACTCCGATGCATTCGAGGCTTACTACACGCATACTCCTGGTCTCAAGGTTGTTGCTCCGGCTTCGGCGTATGACGCAAAGGGTTTGTTGGCTGAAGCGATTGCGGGCGATGATCCAGTTCTATTCCTTGAGCCTCTCAAGGGTTACCGTTTGGTGAAAGATGAAGTTCCTGACGAGCGCTATCGCATTCCATTGGGCAAGCTTCGCGTGATGCGCGAAGGTACTGACGTCACGCTCATCGCATGGTCGGCTGCATCAGTCATGGTGAATCAAGCGGCCGAAGAACTTGCTGCGCAGGGCATCAGCGCTGAAGTTCTCGACCTTCGTTCGCTCACCCCGTTGGACATTGATGGCATTGCCGCGTCGGTTGCCAAGACTGGTCGCGTTGCTGTGATTCAAGAGGCGCCGCTGACTGGCGGGTTTGCCAGTGAAATCATCGCAACCATTCAAGAAGAATGCTTCTACAGTTTGCAGGCACCAATCTTGCGCATCACTGCGCCTGATACGCCATACCCACTCGGTGGCGTCGAGGATTATTTCGTGCCGGATGCTGCTCGAGTTGTAGCTGAAGTTGCTGCATTGATGAGCGAGTCCGCATGAGTAATTTTGAATTCACCTTGCCTGACGTCGGCGAAGGAATTGCCGAAGCCGAAATCATTGAGTGGCTCGTAGCCGTTGGTGACACTGTAACGGTTGATCAAGTTGTTGTCGTTATTGAAACCGACAAGTCGCAGATCGAAATGCCAACACCAGTTGCCGGAACGGTTGTGTCGTTCAACGGTAAGCCTGGCGATGTTATGAAGGTCGGGGATGTCCTCGTCACGATTGATGCCGCAGGTTCGGCGCCAGCAGCACCGGCCGGCCATGGGGTAACAGGCTCGGTCGCACCAGTTGTCGAGAGTCCCTCTGTCGCTAGCGGCGTAGTTACATCGGTGACTGGAACATCAACTCCAGTAAATAATTCTGTGGGTCGCGCATTAGCGAGCCCAAGTACTCGTCGATTGGCTGCAAGCATGGGCATCGACATCAACACCGTTGTTGGAACTGGCCCGCATGGTCGTGTGACGGAATCAGATGTTCGTGGATTTAGCGCTGCGCCTGCGTCAACACAGCCATCAGCCTCGGCAATCACACCGACCGTCGCGCAAGATGGCGTAACAATCATTCCGCTCATTGGGTTGCGTCGACAGATTGCTAACTCAATGACGCAAGCGCTATCGATTCCGCACATCCTTGAGTTCAAAGAAATCGATGCAACAGCATTGCTTGCTCTGCGTGATTCGGTGAATGCGTCAGGCGACAAACTTTCCGTTACGCCATTTCTCATGAAAGCTGTCATCAACGCGCTCAAACTGCATCCGACATTCAACGCTCGCTACAACAGCGACGCAAATGAAGTTGCACAGTTTGATGCCGTTCACTTGGGAATCGCCACAGCAACTGACGATGGTTTGATTGTTCCGGTGTTGCATGATGCGGATAATCGTTCGGTTGCAGAACTGGGAACTGAGTTAGATACATTGGCCGAGCTCGCAAAGACTCGTAAAGCATCAACCGAACAACTCACTGGTGGCACGTTCACGCTGACGAACTTCGGATCGTTTGGCACGTGGTTGGGCACTCCAGTCATCCGTCCACCAGAGGTTGGCATTGCAGGCTTTGGACGAATCAGCGACAAGGTTATTGTTGTTGATGGCCAGCCAGCGGTTCGCAAGGTACTTCCTATAGTTGTGGCAGCCGATCACCGCGTAAATGATGGCGCACACCTCGGCGCATTCACCGCCGAAATCGCGGCGCAACTTTTAAACCCACAAGGATTGGTGTGACATGGTCGTAGGCGAAATTCCAGATTCCGTTGACTTCCTTGTCGTTGGTGGCGGTCCCGGTGGATATGTTGCTGCGCTCGTTGCCGCACAACTTGGTCGCAAAGTCGTCGTTGTCGATGGACTCGGTGAAGCCGGACTCGGTGGTGTGTGTGTCAACGTTGGTTGTATTCCATCCAAGGCACTCATCGAACTAGCTGACACAACACACGGTCTCGCGTCGTGGGCTGGCCGCGGATTCACAGGAACTGGCTCGGTCAACATGGCCGATTTCCAAACATGGAAATCCGAAGTCGTTGGAACACTCAATGGTGGCGTGAAGCAATTATTCAAGGCTGCGGGAATCGAAGTGCGCCAAGGTTATTTCCGATTCACTCGCAAAGACCAAGGCGCACTTGATTACGGCGACGAACGTCCGCCGATGCACTTGAAGTTCAATGACTGTGTCATTGCAACCGGTTCACGTCCAACGGTTATTCCAATGTTGAAGCGCGATGGTGTGCGCATCATTGATTCAACAGACGTGCTGAAACTCGATCACTTGCCAGAGCGCATTGCCGTTGTCGGTGGCGGTTACATCGGTGTCGAATTGGGAACTGCACTTGCGAAACTTGGCGCGCAGATCACCTTGGTTGAAGCAGCCGAACGAATCTTGGCTGCCATGCCGAGCAACATTGTTGCTCCGGTAACAAAGCGACTCGGCGAACTTGGCGTCGACATTCGCACGGAGACAACGGTTGTTGGCGATACCGGAACACAACTGATTGTGAAGACTGCGGTTGCTCAGCAGGCACTTGATGTTGATCTTGTTGTTGTGTGTGTTGGCCGCACACCGAATACTGATGACCTTGGACTCGAGGTGCTTGGCGTGACGACAAATGCGCGAGGATTGCTCGAGGTCGGAAGTGATCTTCGTATTGCTCCACACATCACTGCAATCGGTGACATCATTCCTGGCCCAGCTTTGGCACACAAGGCAAGCGCCGAGGCTCATGTTGCTGCCGAAGTTCTATGCGGTCACGCAGCGAAGTTTGAACCGCTTGCTATTCCAGCCGTCGTATTCAGCGATCCTGAAATTGCAACAACTGGCCTTACTCATGCTGAAGCAACTGAGAAGGGACTTGACGTCAGTACATCAATGTTCCCGATGGCAGCGTCTGGTCGTGCGCGCACGATGAATGAAGGTGCGGGAACAGCGCAGATTGTTCACACGTCTGATGGCGTGATTGTCGGTGCGCAACTTGTTGGTCCGCATGTGTCCGAATTCATCGCCGAAATGACACTGGCAATTGAAATGGGTGGCAATCTTCAAGACTTGGCTGACACCATTCACCCGCATCCAACCGTGAGTGAAACGGTTGTCGAGGCGGCTCGCGTAGGACTTGGATTTCCAATCCACGTTTCGCCAAAACGCAAACGCTCTTAATAAAGACAAAAGAAATGCTCCCTAGCTAAGAACTAGGGAGCATTTCTTTTTGTTAGTGGTTTACATACGCAGGTACGAAGCGCCGTTGAAGTCGAGCACTGCGCCGCTCGCCCACTCGGCTTCAGGCGATGCGAGCATGATGATTGCCTTGGCAACTTCAGTTGGAGTTGGCACACGATTAAACGGTGACTGTGCTCGGATGTCATCGCCTGCAGGACTGTTGAGCAATTCGGCAGCCATGTCAGTATCAACAAAGCCAGGTGCAAGTGTTGTCACAGCAATGCCTAGTGGAGCCAACGACTTAGCGATTGATTGAGCGAACGCAGTGATGCCGGCCTTGCTTGCACCGTATGCCGGGCTGTTTGGCTCGCCACGGAATGCGCCGCGCGAACCAACATTCACAATGCGTGACTGTGCATGCTTAGGCATGTGCTGTAATGCGCACCACGTGACGTTGGCAGCGCCAGTGAGGTTCACGCCGAGTGTGTCTGCCCATGCTTGCTGCCACTGTTCGTAGCTCGAGCTTTCAATCGGGTGATCAAAGAAGACACCTGCGTTATTGACCAACACGTCTATGCCACCAAGTTGCGCAGCAGCATCGTCGACCATGGCCTTCACGGCATCCGCATCTCGTAAGTCCGCG
>JALQVI010000129.1 GCA_023260395.1 Candidatus Nanopelagicales bacterium | reverse complement strand
AATCACTAGAGAAACGGAATCAACACTTGGAGCAATTGTTGCAGTGAAGCCATCACCAGTCGAGACGGCATCCAAAGTCTTAAGTCCTTCACCGGTATTGACGATGACGGTTTCGGCGGTTAGATCGAGCAGACCCTGAGCCAACAACTTACGGGTGACTGCCACGGTCACGCCACCAGCAGTCTCGGCAAAAATACCTTCGGTCTCAGCCAGTAAGCGAATGCCTTCGATGACTTCAGCATCAGTCACATCGCCGATTGCACCGTTAGTGCGACGAACGGCATCAAGTGCGTACGGGCCATCAGCAGGATTACCAATCGCAAGTGACTTAGCGATCGTGTCTGGCTTCACTGGACGGATAACCTCTTGGCCATCTGCAAATGCGGTTGACACTGGATTGCAACCAGTGGCCTGTGCTCCGAACACTCGATATGGATGTTCATCAACCAGTCCTAGCGAAGTGAACTCGCGCCAGCCCTTGTCAATCTTGGTAAGTAGCGAACCAGAAGCAACGGGGATAACAACCTGATCTGGCAGACGCCATCCGAGTTGTTCAGCGATTTCGTAACCGACAGTCTTTGAGCCTTCTGCGTAATACGGGCGAAGGTTAACGTTTACAAAACCCCAATCGGCTGATACTTCCTCGCCAATCAATTCGGAACACAATCGATTTACATCGTCGTAGTTGCCATCGATACCGATAACGAAACCGTTGTATGCGGCCGTTGCCTGAATTTTGTGTGACTCAAGGTTGGATGGAACAAGTACAACTGAACGCTGACCGGCACGAGCTGCCGCTGCTGCGACCGCTTGCGCCAGGTTTCCAGTCGATGCGCACGCAAGGGTCTTGAAGCCAAGTTGAATTCCAGCAGTCTGTGCAACTGCAACAACGCGGTCCTTGAATGAGTGGGTTGGATTGCCACTGTCATCCTTCACCCACAACTTGCCCGTGATGCCCAGTGCCTCAGCGAGATTGTCAGCGGGTTGAAGCCGGGTCATGCCCGGTGAAAGCGTGCGGGTTTCCGCAACGTTCGCAGGAACTGGCAAAAGCGGGGCATAACGCCACAATGAATGTGGGCCGGCTTGGATCTGTTCGCGTGTCACTTTTCCAAATTCGTAGGCAACTTCTAGTGGACCAAAACATTCCCAGCACGAATAATCCGCGCCAAGAGTTGCGTGGGCTCCACACGCACGACAGACAAGGTGGGTAGCGGCACCGAACGATGCGGCGGAGGTTTCAGACATAGCGTGAGCCTTTCGTCATCTGCCTTAGAGATTCGACTTCGAATTTCTAAGCCGGAATTGGCACCGTATCGCGCGGCCACGTATGGTTTCGCAATGGTTGCCGGGGCTTCAACGGGCCGGTCCCTCTGCCCCTCTGGATGAGGTGTATTCAGTAAACCGATCCCCTAAAAGAAACGGCGTGTTGAAACTGTATCAGCGTTTTCGACCATTGGAAAAACGAGGGCGTAGGAACGATCAAGCA
>JALQVI010000128.1 GCA_023260395.1 Candidatus Nanopelagicales bacterium | reverse complement strand
ACCAGGTTTCTCGACGCTCGACGAAGAGATCCTGCCATGACACAGACAATGACACCCTTTGGCCTTCGGCCGTTGGGACGAACCTGGCGCACCTTCCCCGGTGCCAGGCTCACCAACGGCCGGGGACTTGAGGCTGTCATTGGAATCGCTGGTGCGTTATGACCACGTACTCGCATGTGCCAGTACTTGAGCAGCGATGCCTTGATCTGTTAGCACCTGCGATTTCGCACGAAGGCGCCATCATGGTCGATGCCACATTGGGCCTAGGTGGTCACACCGAATCTGCGCTTGAGCGATTTCCGCAACTTCGCGTTGTTGGATTTGATCGCGACACCGAAGCGTTGGAACATTCTCGTAAGCGTCTTGCGCGTTTCGAAGGTCGCGTTGATTTCGTGCATTCGGTGTATGACCGCATCGAAGAAGAATTGTCAGCCCTTCACATCGAAGAAGTTCACGGATTTCTTTTTGACCTTGGTGTTTCTTCGATGCAGCTCGACAAGGCCGAACGTGGCTTTGCTTACGCACAGACTGCGCCGTTGGACATGCGCATGAATGCAACAGCTGGCCGCACGGCTGCCGATGTTGTGAACACGTACGACGAGCGCGACCTCACTCGCATTCTTCGTGTGTATGGCGAAGAGCGCTTTGCACCACGCGTTGCGAAGGCAATTGTTCGTGAGCGCGAGATTGAACCATTTACAACTAGTGACCGTTTGGTGACTGTTGTGCGCGATGCCATTCCTGCAGCAACTCGTCGTACTGGTGGTAACCCTGCAAAGCGTACCTTCCAGGCACTTCGTATCGAAGTTAACGATGAACTTGCAGTACTCGAGCGCGCAATTCCCGCTGCACTTGAATGCTTGGCTGTTGGTGGACGCATCGTTGTGTTGTCGTACCACTCATTGGAAGATCGCATCGTCAAGAACGCTCTTCGCATTGGTTCTGAATCGACAACACCTGTAGACCTTCCATTTATTCCTGAATCAGATAAGCCATGGCTCGAATTGCTTACTCGCAGTTCTCAAGGTGCAACTGACGAAGAAATCGAACTAAACCCACGCTCCGCGTCAGTACGCCTGCGCGCAGCACAACGAATCGGAGTAGCTGCATGAGTGCAATGCCAGCCCGCGCCCCACGAGTATCACCAACACCACTTACAAAGCGCGCACGTGGACATCTGACTCGCGTTAAACCTTTAGTACTTGACCCAATCATCGAGGCGATTCCGGTTGCTGTTCCCAAGGGCAAAGCCAGCAGTCGCGCATTCGCATTCATTCTCGTTGGCATGTTGGTCGCTGGCATGTTGATGCTATTGATGATCAACACAATGGCTGCACAGGCATCTTTCGAAAAGCATTCATTGCAGCTTGAGTTGTCACACAAAACTGCTGATCGTCAGCGCCTCGAAGGTGAAGTTGCTCGTGCCGAATCTCCAGAGCACTTGCTCAACATGGCTCAGAGCATGGGCATGGTTCCAGCCGCAACTCCAGTTTTCTTGCGACTTTCAGATCACAAAATTTTAGGTAA
>JALQVI010000127.1 GCA_023260395.1 Candidatus Nanopelagicales bacterium | reverse complement strand
TCATCATTGGCGTATTCGAACTCAACCGTTTGATCGAACGCAATGGTGAAGCGTCCGTTGATTCAACGGATGCAACATCAAAATGGATTGTTCCAGCGCTTGCCATTGCAACGCTCGTAGGTGTTATTGGTTACCTCATGTTGAACGCAACCGCTAAGTCCACCGAAGCATCCAGCATTTCCTCAATCACTTCGGTACAGATTAGGCAACAGCTCTAATTGGCATGTGCCTTAGCGGTAATCTGATGTAACGCCGAGGCAAAAAAGGGTTCACTACATGTCCAACACAGCAACACCACACCGTTTTGTGGTGCTCGATGGCTTGCGTGGGCTAGCGGCTATCGGTGTTGTTGCATTCCACGTTGCGCGTGACGGTTCACCTGTGTGGGTACTTGATCCGTTGTATTTGCTCGTGGATTTCTTCTTTGTCCTTTCCGGCTTTGTATTGTTACCGAGCTTGCCGCGTACTTTTTCGAACTTTGGCCGTGAATCATTTACTTTCGCACTGAAACGCATTGTTCGTCTGTGGCCGATGGTTCTGGCTGTCACGACATTCTCAGCACTCAGTTACAAATTCATGGTGTGGGATACCCACCGCCAAGGAAATGGTTTCGACTATGACCTTGCCCGAACTGCGCATAACTACTTTGCTGCTTTACTACTACTTCAAATTTGGGTGCCTAAAGCACTTTTATTGGTAACACCACTGTGGTCACTGTCGGCCGAATGGTTTGCGAACTTGGTTTACATTCCACTTGCACCAATTAAACGAAAGCTTGGCATCGTTGCTGGAATCCTGGCTGGTTATTACCTATTCCGCCAAGGACTCAATCACGACACTAAGTGGATTGAATTTGTGGGACCCATCCGCGGCCAAGAAGCTCTCGGTCGAGCGATGGTTGGTTTTGGATTTGGCCTCTTAATGCGAATGATTGCTGACCGCACTAGCCGCTGGATTACCAATCCGCTGTGGCTTTTTGTCTCGTTAGCTCTCACCTGGTGGCTGTACAACCAACACAGCGATCATGGCTATGCAACGATTTATTTCGCTGCACCGATTTTTGCGTTGCTCGTCTTGCAGGCTTCACAAATCACCGTTTCACCAGAACGTGTACTTGGAAAGTTCTTGCTCAAACTCGGAACCTGGTCTTACGGCGTATACGCATTTCATCGGATCGTGATGAACCTATGGAATTACTTCACCGCTGCCCCACTGCATTGGTACAGCACCCCGATTTATATGGCACCCAATAAAGTGTGGCATCACTACTTGTGGGGCAAAGGTGTCGTCGTAACGCTTGTTTCTATTGCATTGACCATTGCAACGGCGAAATTCATCGAAGGACCGTTGCAACGACGTGGCTACGCACTTATCAAAAGAATAAATTAAACAAAAATGAGGCGGCCCAAGCGGACCGCCTCATTTTCACAAGTGCAATTACTTAGCCAAGAACCACGCAGTTGCGTTACCAGGAAGCATGCCGTCAACTAGGTCAGTGCTTGTCAAAATAACTTCGCCCTTTGGCATCTTGACTGGCTTATCGCCAAAATTAGTAATTGAATGCCAACCATTTGGACGCTTGAAGTGCAAGACGTTGCGATTCCACGAGCGAACCCATTCGTACTTTTCAACATCAAGCAATTTCTTACGCAG
>JALQVI010000126.1 GCA_023260395.1 Candidatus Nanopelagicales bacterium | reverse complement strand
CTGTTGAACAAGCCATACATCTGGGGTTCGATTTACCGTTTCGATGGTCAGGCTTCCGTGTTCTGGTCGGAATATGGCCCTTGCTACCGCTGCCTGTACCCAGAGCCACCTCCAGCCGGCATGGTGCCATCGTGCGCCGAAGGCGGCGTGCTTGGTGTCCTGTGTGCCTCTATTGGTTCCATCCAGGTCAACGAAGCTATCAAGGTCCTCGCTGGCATTGGCGAGCCACTCGTTGGTTCGCTCATGGTTTATGACGCCTTGGAAATGTCTTATCGCAAAATCAAGATTCGCAAGGATCCACATTGCGCAGTGTGTGGACCGAATCCAACAGTCACTGAACTGATTGATTACGAATACTTCTGTGGCGCTGTTTCAGATGCTGCAAAGGATGCGATTGTTGACTCGACGATTAACGTCAAGCAACTCAAGCAGATGTTGGATGAACGTGAGCGTGGCGAACGCGATTTCTTGCTCGTCGATGTGCGCGAACAAAATGAATACGACATCGTCAACATTCCTGGTGCTGTCCTGATTCCAAAGAACGAGTTCTTGATGGGCGATGCATTGGCGAAACTCCCAACGGACAAGCCGGTCGTATTCCATTGCAAGGCCGGTGGCCGCTCGGCAGAAGTTCTTGCAGCTGCAAAGGGCGCAGGCTTTGCCGATGCCATTCACGTCGGTGGCGGTGTGCTTGCTTGGATCTCGCAAATTGAACCAGACAAGCCAACGTATTAAGAAGTAAAAAAGTGGCTAGCCGAAAACACGGTTAGCCACTTTTTATGTGCCTCATTACAAATCGCCGGTTCGCTGCAAGTTATTAAACGCAAGCCAGCCAGGAATTGTTGGCATCCAGAAAGTCCAGACTCGGAACATCAGTGTGGCTGAAACTGCCGTTGCACCATCGATTCCCGTTGCGGTCAGTCCTGCTGCAACAGCGGCTTCGACAGCGCCCAGGCCACCAGGTGTTGGCGCAGCTTGGGCGACAACAGAGCCTGCGAGATAAACCAGTGAGATTGCGGCAACCGATGATTCGGGAGTGAATGCCCGCACTGATGCAACCAGGCACAAGCAATAACCAGCATTGAGAACAAGCACGCCAATGATGCCAGCGCCAAGCTTTGCTGGCTGGTTTGCAAGCGATGACATGCGCGGCACTACTTGTTCAACTAGTGGCGATACCCGAGCCGATACCCACTTGCGAACATCAGGAATCGTCGCCAATACAGATGCAACAAGTGCCACCACAATCACGACTGTGATTGCAGTTTTTGGTGGACGGAATGCAAAGTCG
Organism: Candidatus Nanopelagicales bacterium; assembly: GCA_023260395.1. Taxonomy (GTDB): domain Bacteria; phylum Actinomycetota; class Actinomycetes; order S36-B12; family UBA5976; genus UBA5976. Next base: position 725 of record JALQVI010000126.1, on the reverse strand, counting down.
CTGGACGTGCCAGCAGCAATAGCGGCGAGCAATAAAAGCGAAACGTGACTGATGGCAGTCATGACTTGGGAAACGGCAACACTTGCTCCAGCAAGCGCGCGATGCATGCCTTGGCGAGTCAAATAGCGAACGTTGATGGCAACTGAACCCAACGTTGGGGGAGCCACGAGTGTGGCAAATGATGCGGCCCACTGGGCTTGGAATGTCTTCCAGAAATTCAAGCGCTCGGGTACAACGCCAATCAGCGCAACAGTTGCGGCCACGTATGTCATTGAGGAACAGATGAAACCGATCAGCATCCACGTTGTGTCTGCCGAACTAAAAAGGTGAATGAGGTCGACTTTGGCAAGCTGGGTGAGCAGCAAATAACCGGCGAGTGTTCCTGCTGCAATAGTGAGTAGCGTCTTTGGTTTGATGCGCTCGATGTCGACCTGCTCAACTTCGCCTTCGGGCAACAATGCAACAAGTTCGCTTCGCAGAGTGCTCAGCAAATCTTTGTGTTCGCGAACGAGCGCGCGTGTTGTTGAGCTGAGTGCGACTGGCTGAAGTGCTGGCAAGGCTCGAGCAACACCGGCTTCGCCAAGGACAACTTTTCCTGCTTCAACAGCACGCTGTGGCGAGGACAACATGGCCATCGTGCACAACGCTTCGGCAAGGTCAATGCGCAGCAGTACGTCGGACGCAGCGATGACGCCCTCTTCCATGCCTTGCACATAAACGCGACC
>JALQVI010000125.1 GCA_023260395.1 Candidatus Nanopelagicales bacterium | reverse complement strand
CGGCATCAGGAGTGCCGACTGGCTTGCCTTCATACATCAACGTTGTTGCCCCAGCAAAGAGCGGTGCATAGACGATGTAGGAATGTCCAACGACCCAACCAACATCAGATGCTGACCACCACATTTCACCAGCTTCGATGCCATACACATTTTTCATCGACCACGTAAGTGCAACAGCGTGTCCGCCATTGTCACGGACAATTCCCTTGGGCTTTCCCGTAGTGCCTGATGTGTACAAGATGTACAGCGGATCAGTCGCGGCGACCGAAACGCATTCGGCCGGCTGGGCAATCTTCATTGCCTGATCCCAATCAACATCATGTGCACCGAGCTCAACCACATGTTGTGAACGCTGCAGGATGACACAGCAATCTGGCTTGTGTTCCGCAAACTGGATTGCTTCATCGAGCATCGGCTTGTACTCAACAACCCGATTTGGCTCAAGGCCACACGAAGCCGACACAATTACCTTTGGAGTTGCATCGTCAATACGTGCCGCAAGTTCTGCAGGAGCAAAACCACCGAACACAACGGAATGCACAGCCCCCAATCGTGCTGTTGCCAACATCGCAATGAGCGCTTCAGGCACCATCGGCATGTAGATGATGACACGGTCACCTTTAGTCACTCCACAGTCACGCAGCACACCTGCGAATTGGGCGACTTTTTCCAGTAACTGTGCGTAGGTAAATGATGCCGAAGTTCCGGTGATCGGACTTTCATGAATCAGCGCGAGCTGATCGGCTCGGCCATCAATCACATGACGATCCAGAACGTTGTAACAGGTGTTGAGTCTGCCGTCACTAAACCAGCGGTATAACGGCGAGTTTCTGTCGTCCAATACGACTTTGGGTTTGCGGTCCCAGCTGACCAATTGCGCAGCTTCGGCCCAAAATCCATTTGGGTCCTCGATACTGCGACGGTAAACCTCGTTGTAAACGCCCACGCAAACCTCCTCGTTACCTAGGATTATTGCCGTTCTGCGCGATGCTGTCAGCGATAAACGTGTGATGTTTGTCGGCTATTCGACAAAGAACATGTCAACAACGCCAAGAAGCACCCATACAGCGACGACGGCAAGGAATGCAATCAATGTCTTTCGTTTGTCCTTGGTCCGTACGTACGTAATTGCCGGGGCAAGTACTGCTGCAAGAATTACAACAATTAAAGCTGGATTAGGCATATCCCTATTGTTGCTTTATTCGGACACTGTTGCAGCCAATTGGCCGCAAGCTCCGTCAATTTCTCGCCCGCGAGTGTCGCGCACGGTGACGGCAACGCCGTAGTCCTCAAGGATGCGCACGAATTCCCGCTCGTCTTCTGGACGTGAGGCGGTCCACTTTGAACCAGGCGTTGGATTCAACGGAATCAAGTTCACATGAACGAGTTGACCCTGTAAACGTTCGGCCAGCAATTTGGCGCGGAAAGCCTGGTCATTGATGTCTTTGATCATCGCGTATTCAATCGACACGCGGCGGCCAGTAACTTCGGCGTAGTGCCACGAAGCATCGAGCACTTCCTGGACCTTAAAACGAGTGTTGATAGGAACCAAGGTGTCGCGCAATTCATCATCTGGGGCGTGCAGCGAAACTGCGAGCGTGACAGGGATGCCTTCTTTAGCAAGGTCGTAAATGCGTGGCACGAGACCAACAGTTGAAACTGTGATGCCACGGGCTGACATTCCCAAGCCAGCAGGTGCAGGATCAGTCAGACGTCGAATGGTTCCAATGACATTCTTGTAATTGGCCATAGGCTCGCCCATGCCCATGAACACAATGTTGCTAACGCGGCCTTCGCCACCAGAAATCTCGCCACGTGAAAGTTTGCGCGCACCATCAAGAACTTGCTCAACGATTTCAGCTGTCGACAGGTTACGCATCAGTCCGGCTTGGCCTGTTGCACAAAACGGGCAATTCATGCCACAACCGGCTTGCGATGAAATACACATCGTCACGCGGTTTGAATAACGCATGAGCACGCTTTCTACCAAAGCGCCGTCAAAAAGTTTCCAGACCTGCT
>JALQVI010000124.1 GCA_023260395.1 Candidatus Nanopelagicales bacterium | reverse complement strand
GGGGCTACATCGTTTTTACGTTGGCAAGATTGGAACTGGGATTCTGATGTTGCTGACTTTTGGTGGACTTGGCATTTGGGGACTCATTGATCTCATCGTTCTCGTAACAGGAAACTTCAAAGATCGCGACGATCAGCGAATTACAAACTGGAAGCTTGCATAGATTTTTAGAGCAAACGTAGAAGTGGGCCCGAGGAAATCCTCGAGTCCACTTCGGTGTTCTGGGGCTTATGCCTTGTAGTCGGCGTAAGCTGCGATACCTGTGAGAGCCTGGCCAACAACAAGAGTGTGAATTTCGTTGGTGCCTTCGTAGGTGTAAACGCTCTCGAGGTTGTTCATGTGACGAATGATTGGGTATTCAAGCGTGATGCCTGATCCACCAAGCATGGAACGTGACTCGCGGGCAACTTCAAGTGCCGTGCGAGCGTTGTTCTTCTTGCCAACGCTGATCTGTTCTGGACGAATCTTGTGTGCATCCTTGAGCTTGCCCAAGTGAGCTGCGAGCAACATTGCGTTGCCAGTAGCGATGCTCATGTCAGCGAGCTTTTGCTGGGTTAACTGGAATGCAGCAAGCGGACGATCGAATTGCTTGCGAGTCAATGTGTAGTCAACAGCAGTTTCGATGCAATCGCGAGCAGCACCAACAACGCCCCACACAATGCCGTAACGGGCTTCGCTGAGGCAGGTGAGTGGGCCACGAAGTGACTGAACGCCAGGCATGACAGCGCTAGCAGGCAGACGCACGTTGTCGAATACGAGTTCGCTGGTGACCGATGCACGAAGCGACATCTTGTGCTTCACAAGGTTGGCCTTGAAGCCAGGAGTATTTGTTGGAACAACGAAGCCCTGGATGCCTTGGTCGGTGTGTGCCCACACAACAGCGACATCAGCGATGTTGCCGTTTGTGATCCACATCTTTGAGCCGTTAAGAATCCAGTCGTCGCCATCGCGCTTTGCGTTGGTGCGCATTTCGCTTGGGTTTGAACCGGCATCTGATTCAGTCAGACCGAAGCAGCCAAGTGCATCGCCAGCGGCCATGCGGGGGAGCCACTCTTGCTTCTGCTCTTCTGAGCCCCACTTCCAAATCGCAAACATGGCCAGAGAGCCCTGAACTGATACGAGTGAGCGAAGACCTGAGTCGCCAGCTTCGAGTTCGAGGCATGCAAGACCGTATGACGTAGCGTCCGTACCGGCACAGCCATAGCCTTCGAGATGCATGCCGAGCAGACCCATTGAGCCCATTTCCTTGGCAAGTTCGCGTGCTGGCAATTCGCCGTCTTCGAACCACTGACCAACATGTGGCTTAATACGGTCGTTAACGAAGTCACGGACTACATCGCGGATCGCGAGCTGTTCTTCGTTGAAAAGTGAATCGATCTCGTAAAGATCAAACGGATGCTGAGGCTGAGCCATTGCGCTTCTTCCTATCCCACATAAAACGAACTACGTTGACGTAACAGTTAAGGCTAACGAAAGACAGGATAAGTATCTCTGCGATTGAGTGGGTGAAAGTCATTGGTATTCCTCACATTTCCGATGAACTTCTAGAATTGTATCCAATTTTAATCAAATTGTATCCAATCTTGTCAAGCCCCATTGAAATAAGGGCGTGTCGACCTGTTTGTGCCTAAGTAGGATTGACAAGCAGCCAGGCATTCACAGCCCCGTGGTTGGTTTCGAGGCTCGGGAGGTCAGTTCGGCATGAACGACCTTTTTAAGCGCTCAATACCTGGGCTTTTCGTATTTTTGTGGGCCACCGGGTTTGTTGGGGCCAAATACTTATTGCCGCACGCACCACCCTTTACCCTGCTGACGTTGCGCTACGCCGTATCCGCAGTCTTGTTGATCGTATTGGCGCTGGCTTTGCGCGAGCCAATGCGAATGACTCGAAGACAGCTTGGTCGAGCCGCGTACATTTCCCTGTTTTTGCATCTGGGTTACACCGGCGGAATTTTCTTTGCGATTAGTCGGGGAGTGCCCGCAGGCATCACAGCAGTAATTGTGAGTTTGCAACCAGTATTCGTTGCCT
>JALQVI010000123.1 GCA_023260395.1 Candidatus Nanopelagicales bacterium | reverse complement strand
GTTTTCATCGGTGTTCTTCCGCTGGTTGATGGATCGGGCAGCCCTGCTCGAATCCTGGCTCTGGTACCAGGTAACTAACTAAACACATACAACGCGCTCATCGATCCACGTGATCGGTGGGCGCATTGTGTTTTATGAGGATTCTGTTAGTGATATAGGGAAGAGCGTTATGTTCTACAGTTGAACCAAATGACAACGCGATCCCCCCGCACTTTTGAAGCGCGCAAAAAGTTTCATCCCAAGTGGATGCGAGTACTTGGTCCCGGTTTGATTACAGGTGCCGCCGATGATGATCCTTCGGGCATCGCCACCTATTCACAAGCAGGTGCAGCGTTCGGCTATGGGCAATTGTGGACGCTCTCACTGTGCTTGCCGCTGATGATCGCAGTCCAAGAGGCATGTGCTCGTATTGGTTCTGTCACTGGTCACGGGCTAGCTCGAGTTACAGCAGATAACTATTCAAAGAAAGTTCTCTATTCCGCAGTTGGACTTGTTGTGGTCGCGAACACGATTAACATCGGTGCAGACATCGCTGCAGTTGGATCAGCAATTCAACTCGTTGTTCCGGCGCCTGTTCTGATCACACCTGCATTGTTCACAGGCGGAGTGCTGTTGCTCGAAATTTTTGTTGGCTATCACAAGTATGCAAAGTTCTTGAAGTTGCTGTCCCTTGCTTTGTTGGCTTACGTAGCCACTGCGCTCATTGTTACTGAACCGTGGTCGGAAATCTTGCGTGCAACGATCGTGCCTCAGATTCAGAACACCAGAGAATACTGGTACGTCATTGTCGGCATTCTTGGAACAACAATCAGTCCGTACATGTTCTTTTGGCAGGCTGCAGAAGAGGCTGAAGAGCGCGAGCTTGCTGATGCAGAACACGGTGTTCGGCGCACAATGAAAGAGATTCGTCAAGATAATGCAGCAGGCATGATTATTTCTCAGCTCGGCAGTTGGTTCATGATGTTGACCACCGCGACCGTGCTTCATGCAAACGGAGTGACGAACATTGCTACTGCTTCCGATGCGGCAGCCGCACTTGAGCCATTGGTGAAGAGCTTCCCTCATTCAGGTGAAATTGCGAAGGTCATTTTCGCGATTGGTGTTATCGGAATGGGAATGCTTGGTATTCCCGTATTGGCAGGCTCGGCTTCGTATGCAGTCAGCGAAGCTTTCCGTTGGCCAGGAGGTCTGGAGAAGAAGGCCCGCGAAGCCCGCGGTTTCTATGGCGTTCTTGTTGCGTCGACCCTCGTTGGACTATTGATGACGTTTATTGGTGTGGATCCAATGAAGGCATTGATTTTTGCCGCGGTAGTTAATGGCATTGTTGCAGTGCCGTTGATCTTCTTGATCCTGACGATTTCACGAAACAACAGCATTATGGGCGATCTCATCGGGGGCAAATTATCTCGAATCGTTTTGCCGATTGCCTTTATGGTAATGCTGTCGTGCGCACTTGCCTTGCTGATGACGTTTATTAACTAAACGACGCGGCGCATGGCTGGACGACCACCACGTGTGTGGCCGTAGAGATCCTTTGGATCTTCAGGTGTTGGGACCAATTCGATGTCAACACCAATGTTGCGTTTGATGGCCTCGGTGTAGATGTACTTCAACGTGGAAAAATCTTCAATGGCAAATCCAACTGAATCGAAGAGAGTCACTTGTTCGTCAGACTGGCGTCCTTCAGCTGTGCCGGCAAGAACTCGCCACAAATCAACGACAGGGGAGTCTGCAGGCATCTGCTGGATTTCGCCTTCGATGCGAGTTTGTGGCTCGAATTCGATGAATACTCGGGCGTCACGAACGATGTCAGCATGGAGTTCGGTCTTACCTGGGCAGTCGCCACCAACGGCGTTTAAGTGCATGCCGGGCTCAATCATTTCGGGTGTGATGACTGTGGCTGCAGCTTTGTCGGCAGTGATCGTTGTGATGATGTCTGCGCCACGCACCGCATCGGCAACCGTGGCTGCAGCCGTGATCTTGAGTTCAGGGTAAATCGAAAGATTGCGAATCAATTTGGCAGTCGCTTCTGGATCAATATCGTAAGCAGCAATTTCGTTGATACCAAGATGCTTGTGGAACGCAAT
>JALQVI010000122.1 GCA_023260395.1 Candidatus Nanopelagicales bacterium | reverse complement strand
CGGCCGGTAATCGGCGCGCTTATCTGGGGCGCCACGCGCCGCAGACTCAAGCCCGCTGCTTCGATGGTGTTCAGTTCCCGCTCGTCCATGCTGGTGTCCAACATCGGGCAATGGTTGATTTATCCACTGGCGCTACTGCTCATCATCATGCGTTCGCCGACGCCTGACCAAGGACAGAGTTTGTCCGCGATGGTTCAGACGTTTGGTTATGTGCTCGGAGCAATTGCTCCGCTATTGACCGGAGCACTGTTCGACATCACAGGCGCATGGAAATGGTCTTTGTTCGTGCTCGCAGCCATTGCATTCGGACAGGCACTTGCCGGCCAAGCCGCAGGCCGCATCGGCTTTGTGAAAGCCCGCGAACTTTAGAGCTCGAGCTCTTCGTCAACTTCTCGCCGAAGTTCATCGGGATCAAACCCAAAAGATTGAGCCACCTCGTCCAAGGTGTAACGCTTACCGTTGTCAGTAGCCTCGCGCAACGAGACCAAAACGTAATCAAAAAGATCCTCAACTTTTCGATTGAGGAATTCCAATTGATTCAGATCAACGACTGCCACTCCTGGCTTGCCATCACCTTCGATTGCAACAGAATATCCTCGTTCAACTAAATCGATGAGATCATTGACGTCGAGTTCTTCTGCAGTTGAGCGTGGAAGGGGAACAAAAGGATTCAAGAGGTCAGATGACATAAAACAATTAATACAACTTCACTCTGACAACCGCAACACTTTCTTATTAACTTACGTGTTGCTTTTTCATAACACGCAGAAGCAGAGTTGGCTCAGCCGGTGTTGCGAAGGCCGGTGGCGATGCCGTTGACCGTGATGCTCAATGCTCGAATCAATGTTGGATCAGGTTCCTGACCGCTCGCACGAATATCACGCACGCGCTGCAAGAAGCTCAACTGCAAGTGATGCAACGGCTGCAAGTAGGTATCGCGAATGCTGAGCGTGCGAGCAAGGCTCGGGTTACGAGCCAGAACAGCCGGCTGGCCAATGACCTTGAGGATCTCGGACTGGGTCAACTCAAATTCGGCCACGACTTCGTCAAACACCGGACGAAGCTCATCAGGTACGAGCAGCTCAACATACTTGCGAGCAACATCCATGTCGGTCTTGGCCAACGTCATTTCAACATTCGCAATGAAGTTCGAGAAGAACGCCCATGACTTGAGCATCTCGCGAAGTTCGTCACCGTGACCGGCTTCGCGCGCAGCCTTGAGGCCACTACCAACACCAAACCAACCTGGCACGATCTGGCGAGACTGGGTCCAACCAAACACCCACGGAATCGCACGCAGACCCGAGATGCCCGAAGAAGTATCCGGACGACGAGCCGGACGGGAACCCATGTGAACATCAGCAAGTTCGCCAACTGGCGTCGAGGCTGCGAAATACGCAGGCAAGTCAGGGTTGTTCACGAGCTTGCGATACGACGCCAGCGCCGCATCGGATGCCAACGACATGATGTCGTCCCACTTGGCAAGGCGTTCGGCTGGTGTGCGCTGGGTGCTGTGAAGCAGTGAGCCTTCGAGAGCGGCCGCCAACGTCAACGCGAGATTCTCGCGGGCAAGCGGTGGCAACAAGTACTTGTCGGAAATTACTTCGCCCTGTTCAGTCAGCTTGATTTCACCGCTGAGCACACCCGCTGGCTGAGCCATGATGGCTTCGTACGTCGGACCGCCACCACGACCAACAGTGCCACCGCGGCCGTGGAACAAACGCAGGCGAACACCGTGCTTGTTTGCCACATCGCGCAATCGACGCTGGGCCAAGTGAATCTCCCACTGCGAGGTCAAGATGCCAGCATCTTTATTCGAGTCCGAATAGCCGAGCATGACTTCCTGCACATCACCGCGCAGACGAACAATTTCGCGGTACGCAGGCGTCGACAACAAGTCCTCGAGGATCTTGTCGGCAGCGCGAAGTTCATCAACTGTTTCCAGCAACGGCACGAAGTCAACGCGAGCAACGCCGCGACGAACATCGACCAAGCCTGCTTCGCGACCGACAACAACAGCAGCCAACAAATCATCGGCGCCGCGAGTCATCGAGACGATTGCGGTTTCACAGACGGTTGAGCCAAAGGCATTTTGCGCCGCGAGCACTTGAGTGTAAGCACCAAAGAC
>JALQVI010000121.1 GCA_023260395.1 Candidatus Nanopelagicales bacterium | reverse complement strand
CGTAGATCGCCATACCGGCACTAACAGATCCGCCAGGTGAGTTGATGTACAGGTAGATGTCCTTTTCCGGATCATCAGCTGCGAGCAACAACATCTGGGCACAGATTGCGTTCGCCATCTGGTCCTCGACCTGGGTACCCAGGAAGATGATGCGTTCGCGCAGCAAGCGCTGGTACACCGAATCGTCAAAACCGAATGAATTCGGACTTGGGTTGCGTGCTTCTGGGACCATGAGGCCCGGCACTTCAAAACCACTCACAGGAGGACTCCTACCGTCTAGTTACTACGAGGTTACTTGGTACAACCGCCATAAGGGCGGTCGGTATTGCCGTGTTCGCTGTTAGCGTTTCGTGGATTTAGGCACGGTTTGCAACGCACAATGTCACAAGAAGCGGAACTTGCGCGCACCTCTTATATAGATTGTGAGTACGGGTCATGCGAAAGGGCAATCTCATTAGCACATCAGATAACGGCAAGGCTGCACTTAAGACCGCATGGATGTGGACCGCATTGATTCCGGTTGGGTATTTCGCGGCGGTTGCGTTGGGCGAAGTTATCTATTCGGCGCTCGGTGGAACCGACACCTCAGGGTCGTTTTTGGTCAAGGCCGGAGCGAGTATTCCGGCGTTTGCGTTGATGCTGCTGGCTCCTTTGCAGGCAACTTTGATTGGCCGCAAGGCGTTCATGCAAGGTGCAAAGAATGGTCGCGTCCCATCGGTGATAGGCATCGTCGTATTGATCTTTATCAGCACGATTGGCTTGGCCAGCATCTTTATGTCGGTGTGACACTTCATTCGTTAAACCCTTGGCCAGCTTGCCTGGCTATGCCGTCATCAATCTTCTTTCTGCGTTCGCTGGCCTAGCCTCAATAGCTTGAGAGCTTTCAACTTTCTTTAACTCACACGAGTTAACCCCTCGCATTACTCTTAATCCATGGTTACTCGCGATGATGCGCGTGCTCTTGATGCCGCTGATCCACTTCGTCAATACAAGTCACAGTTTCTGATTACTGACCCTGACATGTGTTACCTCGACGGTAATTCGCTCGGCCGCATGCCTAAGGCGACTCAAAATGTCTTGACCGATTTCATGGTCAATGGTTGGGGTGCGAAAGTCGTTGATGGTTGGGCGGATTGGATCGACATGGCTGAGACTGTGGGCGATGTCATTGGTCGTGCGGCGTTGGGTGCTGCTGCTGGACAGGTTTTGGCGCAAGACACCACGAGCGTGAACTTTTACCGCGCGTGCCGCGCAGCGATTTCGGCGCGACCTGGACGCAAGACCATTGTTGCTGACACGGCCAACTTCCCTACTGATCGATACATCCTCGAGGGCATCGCCGAAGAACTCGGCATGAAGCTCGTTTACATCGAAAACGAAATCACGCCCGAGACTTTAGGTATTAACGACGAACGTGTCACCGTCGAGCAACTCGAGACTTATTTGAATGACGATGTTGCACTCGTGACGCTGTCAGTTGTGGCCTACCGGTCTGGCGCATTGCACGATGTTGCAGCACTGACCGCTGCTGCGCGAGCTCACGGCGCATTATTCGTGTGGGATGCGAGCCATGCAGTTGGCGCAGTTGATTTGCAGTTTGATCGCGACGGTATCGACATAGCCGTGGGTTGCACATATAAATACGGCAACTCTGGTCCGGGTGCTCCGGCTTGGGTGTATTTCAGCAAGGCCATTCAACCTGAACTCGATACGCCGATCCATGGATGGTTTGCGCAACGCGACCAGTTCGCGATGGGCCAAGGATTCGCGCAGACCGATGGCATGCGTGGATTCCAGATTGCTAGCCCATCAATCATTGGCTTGCTTTCCATCCAGACTGCATTCGAAATGATTGAGGAAGCAGGAATTGCAAACATCAACGCCAAGGCTTCGCGCGGCACCGACATGATGATCGAATTACATGACGAGTGGCTCGCTCCGTTGGGCTACACATTGCTCACCCCACGTGATGCTTCGCATCGCGGCGGTCACATCACGCTGCATCATCCGGTGGCCAACAAGATTGCTCGCGGCTTGCGCATTCACAAGAACGTCATTCCCGATTTCCGTGAGCCAAACGGCATTCGCGTATCGATAAGTCCTCTGCCAACAAGTTACGAAGAGGTCTTCGAGGG
>JALQVI010000120.1 GCA_023260395.1 Candidatus Nanopelagicales bacterium | reverse complement strand
CGGCTAATTGAGTGCCAGTCGCACGAGGCCTTACTAAGACGATGGAGTCTGCAGCGCGACGAGTAGGCGGCGCAGAGACTCAAGTCGACTGGCGCCAGAATCCCCGGCATGGCCGTCCGTGACCCATGCATCTAGCGCACAATCCGGGGGAGCTTCGCCGGTCGCATTCACATGAGTGCAGGCACGCGGGCACTCGGCAGCGCCGTCCTCAAGTTCTGGGAACGAGCCGATGATGTCGTCAGGATTCACGTGTGCCAAGCCGAATGAACGAATGCCAGGAGTGTCGATGACCCAACCTGAGTCATTCGGTAATGGCAAAGCAACGGCTGATGTCGACGTGTGCTTTCCGCGTCCGGTCACATCGTTCACGTCACCCGTAGCGCGCGAAGCATCTGGCACGAGCACATTAACGAGTGTGGACTTACCGACGCCCGAGTGACCGAGGAACACAGTGTTGTGTTCGCTGATTGCAGCTCGCACTTCGTCAATACCTTCGCCGGTCTTTTGATTAACCAAGATGTGCGGCAAGTTGATGCTCGCGTAGTTATCAACGATGGGGGTGGGGTCGCCGATGTCGACTTTGGTGATGACGAGCAATGGATCAAGGCCGGCTTCGAATGCGGCAACAAGTGCGCGGTCAATCAGGCCAGTGCGCGGTTCTGGATTTGCGGCAGCGACAACGATTGCCATTTGGTCCGCGTTCGCCACGATGACTCGCTCGACTGGGTCGGTGTCATCGGCCGTGCGCATCAAAACAGTTTCGCGATCAAGAATCTCAACGAGGCGAGCCAACGTATCAACCTGACCACTCAGGTCGCCAACGAGTCGCACGCGATCGCCAATCACAACGCCCTTACGGCCAAGCTCGCGCGCCTTAACAGCAATCACTGTTGTTTGGTCGTCGTGCAATGCATTCTCGGGATAGACGCAAGTGATGCGTCCGCGGTCGACAGCAACTACTTGCCCAATTTCGGCTTCAGAATAGTCCGGGCGATCTTTACTTCGGCGACGTGAATTAAAACGCGACGGACGCGCTCCAATGGAATCTTCGTCGTACCGACTCACGCGGTCACCAAATCAGTCCACATGTCAGCGAACTCTGGAAGCGTCTTGGCTGTAGTGCCGACATTTTCGATGACAACATCTGCAACGCCTAGGCCAATCACAGCGCCGGCCATCGCCATGCGGTGATCATCGTAAGTTGTGAACGAACCGCCGTGCATTTCTACCGGGTTAATGATGAGACCGTCTTCGGTTTCGGTCACATCGCCACCGAGTTTGTTAATTTCGGTCGCAAGTGCTTTGAGGCGATCAGTCTCGTGTCCGCGCAAGTGGGCGATACCGCGAAGTTGCGATGGTGTATCTGCAAGCGCACACAAAGCCGTCACAACAGGGGTGAGTTCGCCGACATCATGCAGGTCAGCATCGATGCCTTTGATTGCACCGTTACCAGTAACTGTCAGCAGATTGTTCTCGTGCGAAACCGTTGCACCCATGTCACGCAAAATCCAACGCAGATGATCGCCGGCTTGATTTGTCTGAGTCGGCCAATCAGGAATGCGCACGGTGCCACCACACACGAGCGCAGCGGCAACGAATGCAGCAGCATTGGACAGGTCAGGCTCGACAGTGATGGTGAATGGTTCTGGAGTTCCAGGGTGCACGGTCCATTCGGCATTGTGAGCATCAATGATGTTGGAATCAACGCGAATGCCAATTTGGGCGAGGACTTCAATTGACATGTCGATGTGTGGCATTGACGGCAATGATTCGCCGGAGTGTTTGATTGTAATGCCGCCGTCGTAACGTGAACCTGCGAGGAGTAGCGCGCTAACGAACTGTGACGATGCCGAAGCATCAATCTCAACAGTGTTTCCCGCAACGAAACCTTTGCCGTGCACAGTGAAAGGCAGTGTGCCACGACCATCGTCATCGATGTCGACCTCAAGTGCGCGCAGTGACTCAATGATGCGTTTCATTGGACGGACGCGGGCATGCGGATCGCCATCAAAACGAATGGCACCGTTGGCCAGGGCTGCAACTGGTGGAACAAATCGCATGACAGTTCCAGCAAGGCCGCAGTCAACTTCAGCTGGACCAACTAGCGGGCCAGGCGTGACGAGCCAACCTTCTTCGGTTTCTTCAACAGCAATACCCAGACTGGAAAGCGCCTGAGCC
>JALQVI010000011.1 GCA_023260395.1 Candidatus Nanopelagicales bacterium | reverse complement strand
AACATTTATCCAGCGCAATGCGCATGACGTACGTTTCTTGGACATCTAATGACACAGACACCAGAACAACAAGATTCAATTCAAGTAGTCGACCTCAACGTCGAAATGCAGAAGTCCTATATGGACTATGCAATGAGCGTTATCGTCTCGCGCGCATTACCTGACGTTCGTGATGGGCTCAAGCCAGTTCATCGTCGTGTGCTGGACGCAATGTTCGATGGCGGATATCGCCCCGATCGTGCTTTCAATAAGTCCGCACGTATTGTCGGCGACGTCATGGGTCAATATCACCCACACGGCGATAGCGCGATTTACGACACCTTGGTGCGACTAACGCAACCATGGTCATTGCGGTACCCACTTGCGCAAGGTCAAGGCAACTTTGGTTCCCCAGGTAATGATGCGCCAGCTGCCGCTCGATACACCGAAGCTCGTATGGCACAAATCGCCATGGAGATGGTGCGAGACATCGATCAAGACACTGTCGACTTCACACCAAACTACGACGGCAAGAATCTTGAACCAACAGTTCTGCCCGCACGCATTCCAAACTTGTTGATTAATGGTTCTTCCGGCATCGCAGTCGGTATGGCAACAAACATTCCGCCGCATAACTTGCGTGAAGTTGCTTCAGGCGTGCAATGGGCATTGGAAAACCCTGAAGCATCGCGCGAAGAACTTCTTGAGGCACTGCTCGAGCGCATCACCGGTCCTGACTTCCCAACAGGCGCACAAATTGTTGGTCGTCGTGGAATTCAAGATGCGTATCGAACTGGCCGTGGATCAATCACGATGCGTGCTGTTACTGAAATCACTGAAGACAAGCGTGGCCGCACAATCATCGTGATTACCGAATTGCCTTACCAGGTCAATCCGGACAACTTGATTGCTCGTGTTGTTGAACTTCATGACCAAGGCAAGATCAACGGCATCGCAGACATCATTGATGAGTCAAGCTCACGCACTGGTATGCGCATTGTCGTTGTTCTCAAGCGTGATGCTGTTGCCAAGGTTGTGTTGAACAACCTTTACAAGCAGACGCAACTTCAAGACAACTTCGGCGCGAACATGTTGGCGCTTGTTGATGGCGTTCCGCGCACATTGCCTATTGATGCATTCGTCTCGAACTGGATTACACACCAGATTGAAGTGATTCAGCGTCGTACTGCATACCGCCTACGCATCGCGCAAGAGCGCGTTCACATTTTGATCGGGTTGCTCAAGGCCATCGATCGCATTGACGAAGTTATTGCATTGATCCGCGCATCAGCGTCAGCATCAGTTGCTCAAAGCGGCTTGATGGAACTCCTTGAGATTGATGAAATTCAAGCGCAAGCGATTCTTGATATGCAACTCCGTAAGTTGGCGGCTCTGGAACGGAACGAGCTGCAAGCCCAGCATGACAAGCTCATGGCTGAAATTGCGGACTACGAAGATATTTTGGGTAGCCCAGCACGTCAGCGTCAGATCGTCAGCGATGAACTTGCCGAAAGCGTCGCCAAGTTTGGTGATGATCGTCGTTCAACAATCATTGCTGATGAAAACGAAGTGGGTCACGAAGACCTGATCGCGGAAGAGCCAATTGTTGTAACGCTTACCCAAGATGGTTATGCAAAGCGCACAAAGGCTGCGCTCTACCGCGCACAAAAGCGCGGCGGTCGCGGGGTCAAGGGTGCGGCATTGAAGCAGGACGATATCGTCGAGCATTTCTTTGTCACAACGACACATCATTGGATCTTGTTCTTTACAAACAAGGGTCGTGTATTCCGCGTTAAGGGTTATGAATTGCCTGATGCAGGACGCGATGCTCGCGGTCAGCACGTTGCTAACTTGCTTCAGCTTGCGCCGGATGAATTGGTAACTCAAGTTCTTGATCTTCGTGATTACGAACAATCGCCATACCTAGTTCTTGCTACCAAGGGCGGAACCGTTAAGAAGACTCGTTTGTCTGAATACGATTCGCCTCGCTCGACAGGCTTGATCGCAATTAATTTGCGCGACGACGATGCGCTTGTATCGGCTCAGTTGGTAAGTGACTCGGATGATTTGTTACTCGTTTCAAAGCAGGGTTACTCGGTTCGATTCCATGCAAGCGATGACACGCTTCGCCCAATGGGTCGTTCAGCAACAGGTGTGATCGGTATGCGATTTAAGAATGACGAAGATTATTTGTTGTCTCTTGAAGTTGCACATCCAGATCAGTTCCTTGTCACTGTCACAGATGGTGGCTGGGCTAAGCGCACAGCTCTTACCGAATGGAATGCAAAGGGTCGCGGCACTCAGGGTGTACGCGCCATGCGCCTAGTCGAGAAGCGCGGTGGCCTTGCTGGTGCGTTGGTGTGTGCCGAAGAAGATGAAATCTTCGCAATTGCCAGCAATGGTGTTGTGATTCGAACCCGCGTTGATGAAATTCGCGCGGCTGGTCGCGACACCATGGGCGTTGGATTCATGAAGGTGGGGGACGACGAGCAAGTTGTTGCAGTTGCTCGTTCCTCAGCAGCAGCAATGGCTGAACTTGACGAACTTAATCTTGAGGATGAAGTGGCTTCGGATGAAACCATTAGTGAAGACGAGACAACACCAGTGGCTGAGAATTCACAAGACACTGGTGAAAGTGGCGAGGATGCGTCATGACAATTGATGACACCTCCGATAGCGCAGCTCCAGTACGCCAAGCTCGATTGCATTTAACTCGCATTGACCCATGGTCAGTTGCCAAAGGTGCTTTCATGCTGGGTGTCACCTTGGCTGGTGTCACAATCGTGGCAACAATCGCGTTGTGGCTCATGTTGTCGGCCGCAGGCGTTTTTGAAGCGATTACTGGAATCTTCAAGGATGTTTCCGGCAGTTCGTCTGGGGTGAGCTTCCTGTCCCTTGGTCGCCTCGTTGGCCTGTCGATGGTTGTTTCAGCCGCGGAGATCGTGCTTTTGAGCGTACTTTCAACACTTTTTGCTGTCTTGTACAACTTGAGTGTCGGATTTACTGGTGGCGTTGAAGTCACTTTGACCGATCGTTCGTAGTCAGGAAATCCCTCGTTTTGGGTGATAACCCGAATTAGGGTAATCTCTTATTTCGCGCCCAGAAATGGGTGCAACGTGTGACTGGTGAAAACCAGAAACGCGGGCCTATAGCTCAGCTTGGTTAGAGCGCTTCCCTGATAAGGAAGAGGTCGATGGTTCAAGTCCATCTAGGCCCACGCAAGTCAATCGAAAGGAAACACTATGAAGAAGTTGCTTTCTCTAGCACTCCTCGCCGTTGCCGGCTACGTGATCTTCCAGCAGGTTGAAGCAAACAAAGCTGAACAGGATTTGTGGACACAGGCCACTTCTGAGTAGTTTTGTCCTATCGCGTTTACGCGCGGGGAATTAGCTCAATTGGTAGAGCACTGCCTTTGCAAGGCAGGGGTTAGGGGTTCGAGTCCCCTATTCTCCACTTCGTCACTTCGGTGACAATTTGGAGGTAGCACAACTACCTCCTTTTTCTTTGCCCAAAATGTATGCAACTTGATTGCACCATCAAGTAACCAACACCGCGTGCAACTTTTTCAAAACGAGTTTCAACAACTGCGTTTAGTGCGAAGTATGAAACGCTAGTTACCGATAACAAGTCAAAGGTCCGCCATGTCAGAGTTCTTACCGAATGCCACGCCAGAAGTGCGTCGCTTTTTGTTCGGTGGTTTTCTTAATTCACTTGGTGGCGGTCTAACACTTCCGGTACTTGTTGTTTATCTCAATCAAGTGCGCGACCTTTCCATGACGTCGGCATCCATTGTGTTGTCGTGGATGGCAGTTGTTGGACTAGCAACCTCACCGTTAGTGGGAACTCTCGTAGACCGCTACGGTCCACGGGGCATCATGATGATGGCCATCGTCATAGAAGCCATTGGCGCTGCATGTTGGGGATTTGTTCACACCACACCGCAGGCCTATGCAGTTGCCACAATCGTCGCGTTAGGGAACGCAGGAATTTGGCCACCGCAAAGCACAATGATGTCGCGCATGGTGAGCGAAGATCTTCGACAAAAGTTTTTCGGCCTGCAATTCATGATGCTCAACCTTGGCCTTGGCCTTGGTGGCTTGATTAGTTCGTACATCGTGCGCGTCGATGATCCGCAATCATTTGTTCACTTGTTCATGATTGATGGTTTGTCGTATTTCATTTACTTTCTTTTCATCGCCAGCTTGCAAGGTATTGGTGGCAAGTTAGAACATACTGACGATGATGAAGCGCAGGGAAGCTATCGAGAAGTTTTACGCGATCGACGATTAATCAAAATGACGGTGCTAGCAATTGTCTTATTGACGTGCGGCTATGCCTCGATGGATGCGGGCATACCTGCGTTGCTTACGACCTATGGTGGACTTTCGGTTTCGCAAATGGGTCCATTGTGGGCGGCAAACACGGGCGTGGTTGTCATTTTGCAGATCAGTATTTTGAAACGTCTCGAAGGCCGCAGTCGAACCAAACTCGTCGGCATCGTTGGTATGACGTGGGCACTGTCCTGGATTGTGTTGGGCATAGCCGTGCAAATTCCTCGAGCTACGTTTGTCATCGCCTGCATGAGCACCGCAATCTTCGCCGTGGGTGAAACCATTTGGTCACCAATTGGTTCGGCACTACAAAACGCGATTGCTCCAGAACACCTGCGTGGCCGCTACAACGCAGTGGGTGCAATCGCTTGGGTTATTGCCAGTGCGATCGGCCCGGTGATGTCAGGCTTGATGCTAGGTCATGGCTTGGAAGTGGCATGGATTGCTGTTATCGCCATCGGTAGCTTGACGGCCGGGCTGTTGGGAATGCGCCTACAGCGGATACTGACGCCTATCGAAGATGGCCGAGAACGGGCAACAGCCCCGGTCTAAATATCTTTTACCCACACCCAGTGCATAACTAATTGCCTGATAAATCGGTAAATTGCTCTAACTCCAGCCAGTTAAGTCACAGGTTTTCCCCAAGTAAATACGGCGTGTTTACGGCGTTTTCAACACTTTATCCACCAAGTTATCCACAACCTACGTTGAGGATGTCACTGAAGGTACTTAGAGTGAAGGACATAAACCGCCAATTCATTGGAATTGGCGGGACATTGTTGTGATGGGCAAGGTGTGAACATGAGTGAAGCAGAGTTCCAACGGAACTTTGATTCGGGTCCAGCCTTAACGCCACCCCAGGATCTTGTTGCTGAACAATCTGTCTTGGGCGCAATGCTGCTGAGTAAAGACGCCATCGCAGATGTTGTCGAAGGTTTGCGCGAAACCGATTTTTATAAGCCGGCCCATGGTGAAATCTATGGCGGCATCATCGACATTTACGGCAAGGGCGAACCTGCCGATGCAATCACGGTTGCCAATTACCTTTCTAAAAAAGGTGTGCTGAACAACGTTGGTGGCGCAGCGTACATTCATACGCTTGTGGCTAGTGTTCCTACCGCCGCCAACGCTTCGTATTACGCGCGCATTGTGAGTGAACGAGCAATTTTGCGTCGCTTGGTCGAAGCCGGAACACGCATCGCGCAGATGGGTTATTCGGGTGACAACGAAGTTGATGCACTCGTTGATCGCGCGCAAGCCGAAGTGTATGAAGTAACGTCACGCCGTACCTCAGAAGACTACGCACCACTTTCCGAAATCATGCCTGGCACCCTCGAAGAGATTGAAGCCATCGAAGGCCGTGGTGGCGAAATGGTTGGTGTGCCAACTGGCTTCGCGCAACTTGATGAAATTACAAACGGTCTCCATGGTGGACAGCTGATCATTGTTGCGGCTCGTCCTGCAATTGGTAAATCAACGCTCGGTCTTGATTTAGCACGCGCGTGCAGTATCAAAAACGGGTTGACCTCAGCCATCTTTTCGCTGGAAATGGGTCGCAATGAAATCGTCATGCGCTTGTTGTCTGCCGAAGCGCAAGTTGGTTTGGGACACATGCGCGCCGGCACGCTCGGCGATGCTGACTGGTCGCGTCTTGCTAACAAGATGGGCCAAGTTAACGATGCGCCACTTTTCATCGACGACTCACCAAACATGACCATGATGGAAATTCGCGCTAAAGCTCGACGTCTCAAACAGCGTCATGATTTGCGTTTGCTCATCATCGACTACTTGCAGCTGATGTCTAGTGGTCGCAAAGTTGAATCGCGTCAGGTCGAAGTTTCGGAGTTCTCTCGCTCACTCAAACTTCTTGCAAAAGAACTCGACATCCCTGTCATCGCGATTAGCCAGTTGAACCGTGGTGCCGAACAGCGCCAAGACAAGCGCCCAATGCTCTCGGATCTGCGTGAATCTGGCTCGCTGGAGCAGGATGCTGACATGGTTATTTTGTTGCACCGCGAAGATGCTTATGAAAAAGAATCTGCTCGCGCTGGTGAAGCTGACTTCCTTTTGGCTAAACATCGTAACGGGCCGACAGGCACCGTTACCGTTGCCTTCCAAGGCCACTACAGCCGTTTTATCGACATGGCCTCATCTTAAATTTGTGTGACCTCTAGTACACACAAAATCTACGCAATTCGCTTTTCTGCATGGCATTATCAGGTCAGGCGGATGCAAAGGATTTAGGCAAAATGGCCATTCAAAACGGGGAACTTAATCGTGAGCGCGTGCAAGCTCTACTAGAACGCGAACGCACAATGTATCGCGAACGTAATCCGCAATCGATGGCGCTTTATGAGGCGGCGGATAATCTCTTTGGCCGCGTTCCTATGACATGGATGAACAAATGGTCGGGCGGATTTCCGCTCTATTTAGAGACTGCGCACGGTAATCGGATCACTGATGTTGACGGTCATACCTACATCGATTTTGCACTTGGCGATACAGCGGCAATGGCCGGGCATTCACCTGAAGCAAGTGTGAAGGCCATTATTCAACGCGTGCAAGACGTTGGAGGACTTACAACAATGTTGCCAACTGAAGACGCGCAATGGGTTGGTGCCGAATTAACGCGCCGCTTTGGGATGCCGTTGTGGTCATTCACTTTGACTGCAACTGATGCCAACCGTTGGGCGATTCGGTTAGCGCGACTAGCAACTGGCAAAAATAAAATTCTTGTATTCGCATGGTGCTATCACGGCTCGGTCGACGAAATCTTTGCTATTCCAGGTCCAGATGGTCAGGCTGTTGCCCGGCCTGGAAATGTTGCTCCGCCAGTGCCATTGGACCAGACGACGCGTGTTGTTGAATTCAACGACTTAGCTGCCTTGGAACGCGAATTAGCAAACGGTGACGTTGCAGCAATCTTGGCCGAACCAGCGCTTACCAACATTGGCATTGTGTTGCCAGAGCCAGGCTTTCTCCAGGGCATGCGTGAACTCGCCACAAAGTATGGCGCTTTGTTAATGATTGACGAGACACATACTTTTTCTGCTGGTCCAGGCGGAATGACAGGGCGTGACAATCTCGAACCCGATATTTTCATCATCGGTAAATCTATTGGCGCAGGTATTCCATCAGGTGCATACGGAATCACTCATGAAGTTGCGGCGGCAATTAAACAACATCCGGAAGCGGACTTAGTTGACGTCGGGGGAGTAGGTGGAACATTGGCAGGCAATAGTTTGTCGATGGCAGCCATGCGAGCAACGCTTGGTGAAGTACTCACGTCTGCAGCCTTTGATCACATGATTAGTTTGTCCACGAGATACACCGAGCAAGTCGCGAACTTGCTCGAAAAATATGGTGTTGCTTGGAGCATTTCGCAAGTTGGTGCTCGCGCTGAATATCGCTTCACTTCACCAGCGCCTACGAATGGAACTCAAGCAATGCTCGGCGGGGACGAACAACTTGATGAGTTTATGCACTTGTTCATGTGTAACCGTGGAATCTTGATGACTCCGTTCCACAACATGGCTTTAATGTGTCCAACAACAACACAAGCCGATGTTGACGAGCACGCTCGTCTTTTTGAAGAAGCATTGCAGGAACTCACAACTACATAGTCACCCGTCATAGAGTGAGCATGTGACTCTTCGTAGACGCCTAGTTCTTAGTGGATTGCTTATCGGGTTGACTTTGGTGCTTGCTGCTGCCTGGCAAATTCATTTGTACATGAATGCGCGGGCTGCGTTGCCTGATCAAATCGCCGACTCGATGTCACTGGACGAAGCCGCAAGTCATCTGATGACGTCACTGTTAGTTTCACTGAGCGTCGATTTTGTTTTGTTGGCGCTTGCATGGGTTGGTTTGCGCAGAACTGTGCTGTACCCGCTTGAAGAAATGCGCGAGCAACTCAACGTTGTTACAAGTGGTTCGTTACACACTGAAATCTCGATTGCTGGTCCCGCCGAACTTCAGCAAGTGGCGCATGATGCTGAATCCATGCGTCGGGCTTTAGTGCGACAAATTGATCAAACGACCGCGGCGTACCAAACACTTGATGCAGAAGCGCCAGTATCACTGTCGATTCGCAATGCTTTGTCCGCGAGTGCCCAACATGACGGAGTGATTTCGGTTTTTGGCCAAATCGACTCTGCGCAAAGTGTCATCACAGGGGACTGGTGGGATACGGTGCCTACCCCTGATGGAACTGCGTTGGTCGTTGTCGATGTTGCAGGTCATGGCGCGGACGCCGGCGTGGTTGGTCTTCAAATTAAGGCAGTACTTTCGGCTGGGCTGGCAGCTGGGTTTAGCGTTCCAAACGTTTTTCAACGGGTATCTCATGACCTTCGTAGCGTTGATTCGCTTGCCGCCTCGGCAGCAGTTGTGATGTTCCCACATGACACGCAAGCGCCGATTCAAGTAACAAATGCTGGTCATCCTGATGTCCTCATTGCATACGAGGATGGATTTATCGAGCACGTCGGCGCGACAGGTCCATTGCTTGTCGGCTTGGGTGGAGATTGGACCACTAAGGAATTGGCTTGCCCAAGTAGTGCCATCGTGGTTGTGGTTTCAGATGGCCTGATTGAAACCGAAGATGCGAACGGTCATCAATTTGGAATTACTGGGGTGAGTGATGTGGTGCGAGCCGTAAATCATCAACATGATGTTGCAAACATTGCTAGCGATATTCTTTCGGCGGCACGCGCGACTTCTGTGACGTGGAATAGAGACGACGTGACAGTGGTTGTCGGCCGTAGGCTAGGAAAGTGAGCAAACCACTTCGCCTTCGTTCCGAAATGTCGCAGCTGCCTACATACAAGGCAGGCAAGAAAGCCGAAGCCGTCGCCGGGTTAACTGCATTCAAATTATCGAGTAACGAAAATCCAATCGAACCGCTACCAGGCATCATCGATGTGATTACCCAAGCTGCGTTGGAAGTTCATCGTTACCCTGATCCACTTGTTTCACAATTAACCAATGCTTTGGCTGCTCGGCACAACGTGGCACCAGAACTCATTGCAACCGGAACTGGATCTGTAGGTGTGTGCCAACAGATCGTGCAAGCAGTCGCTGGGGCAGGGGATGAAGTTATTTTTGCCTGGCGTTCGTTCGAGGCCTACCCCATCATTGCCACAATCGCAGGCGCTAAGTCAGTGCAAGTTCCGCTCACGGCTACCAATGGTCATGACTTGCCTGCTATGGCAGCGGCGATTACTGATGCCACCAGGCTGATTTTTGTCTGCACTCCGAATAACCCAACAGGCACAACAGTTAGTCAGTTGGAATTTGATGAGTTCATGAAGAGCGTCCCACAAGACGTGCTTGTTGTGATTGACGAAGCCTATGTGGAATTTAATCGCGACCCGCAAGCTCTCGATGGACTCGCAACGATGCGACGCTATCCAAATGTTGGAGTGCTACGAACATTCTCAAAGGCTTACGGTCTGGCTGCGTTACGTATTGGCTTTTTCATTGGACCCGAAGAAATCGCTGATGCTGTGCGCAAAACTGCGGTGCCTTTTGGAGTATCAAACATTGCACAAGCTGCAGCAGTTGCTTCACTTGAACTCGAAGCTGAATTATTGAAGCGAGTCGAAACAATCGTGCAGACTCGCGAATGGTTTGAAAAAGAAATACGCGAAGTCGGCTATGACTTACCAGCCAGCCAAGCAAATTTTGTGTGGCTACCACTTAAAGAACGAACCGATGAATTTGTAGCGCAATGCACTGCTCAAGCCGTTGCAGTCCGCCCATTTAGCGGCGAAGGTGTTCGCATCACGATGGGTGAACGCGAACCGTTATTGCGACTTATTGACATTCTTAAATCGTTTTAGAGTCAATTGCTTTTCTTGAACTTCGGTTCTCGGAAGTAATGACTAACGCAACGCTGGCAAGAACAACCATTCCGCCGATCACAATATTGTGGGTGAGGGGCTCATTAAAAATGACTAACCCCAAAGCCGTTGCAACTACTGGATTGACGTAGGAATAAGTCGAGACCAAACTGATGGGCGCATTGTTCAACAAAAAGTTGTATGTGCTGTAACCAACGACTGAACCAATGATGACTAGATAAATCCAACCTGCCCAAGACCGATGAGTGGCGTCAAAGAAGTCTGCGAATGACTGACCTTTTCCCAAACCGCACAGTGTGAGGACGACGCCAGCTGCGGCCATTTCATATGTGGTCAATACCAGCGGGTTCTTAGGTGTGTCCAAGCGTGTCGTAATAAACGAGCCGATTGACCACGACAAGTTTCCTAGCAAGATGATGAACATCCACAGCGTGATGTTGGCTGGATTACCGCCAGCACGGGCAACTGTTTGGCCTGGCGCCAAAATTATGAGAATGCCAAGAAAGCCGGCAGCAATGCCAATGACACTAAATCGACTTGGCCGATCGCCATCAAGCATCCGAAAGAGCCCGGTCCAAATTGGCATCGAAGCAACAATGAGCGATGCCGCGCTCAATGGCACCACGTGTTCTGCGGCGGACATAGTTCCCAATCCAACAGCGAGCATCATTGTGCCGAGCAAAGTGGTGTTGCGCAATTGTGTGGTGGTTAATGCGAATTGGCTAAATCCGGAACGTAAACCTACAAGTAAAAACTGGATCGATGCAGCGGCAATAAAGCGCATTCCCATGGCAAGTAAATCGGGCATGGATTCAATCGCAAGTGCGATTCCTACATAGGTGGTACCCCACGCAATGTACATCGTGAGTAACGCAAAACCGACTTGGGTTTTCTTATTGGCCACTTTCACACACTATTGCGTGACAGCGAGTTAGTCGCAAACGGTGAAACTAATTTGCAAGCGCAGCTTTAACTGCCGCTGCTACCTGTCCACCATCGGAACGGCCAGCGACCTGAGGCGTTACTAATTTCATGACTGCGCCCATTGCACTTGGCCCAGATTGCCCACCTGCTGTCACTTCAGCAACTGCTGCGGCAATGATTTGTGCAATCTCTTCGTCAGAAAGTGCTTCGGGTAGATAACGAGAAATAATTTCGAGCTCTTCGCGTTCTTTGGCCGCAAGTTCTGGACGGCTTGCATCATCAAATGCGGTCGCTGCTTCTTTACGCTTTTTCGCTTCGCGCGTTAGCACCTGCATAACTTCTTGATCGGAAAGTTCACGAGCAACTTTGCCAGCAACTTCCTCATTGGTGATTGCAGATAACACCATGCGCAACGTTGCTGTGACTGAAGTGTCTTTGGCACGAATTGCGGCAGTTAGATCGTCTTGAAGTGATGCTTTTAGTGATGTCATGAGACACGTCCTTGATGAGTGAGGAACTTATGGGGTAGCAGCGGGTGTTGGCTGGGATGATGCTCCAGCGGATGCTGAAGGCTTTGGCTTCTTTGGCTTACAGGCTTTCAGTTCAGCTCCAGTCAGGCCTGCACACTTGCCCTTATGAATACCTGTGTCATTGCCAAAGCCACCGGGCTTTAGGCCAGCCAAAGTAGTCAAGTTCCATGGTGTCGCCGGAGTGCCAGCAAGCGCGCCCTTCATTGCTTCACGCCAAACTGGACCAGGCATAAGTGAACCGAAAACTTGGCTGTAGTACGTGCCGTTGATGGTGAGGTTCTTCATTGGGTATTGCTGGCCGCCGCGCGGATCGCCAACCCATACTGCCGCGGCTAGGTCTGGCGTAAATCCAACGAACCATACAGCTGCAGAACTGTCTGTTGTTCCGGTCTTACCCGCAGCAGGTCGCCCAAAGTACATTTTTTGTCCAGTGCGACCTGGGATTGGTCCATCGATAACGCCAGCAAGAATTGCAGCCACGCTGTCAGCAACTTGCAAGTCGATGGTTCGCTTGCAGTTAGCTAGCGGAACTTGATGATTCTTGTTGTTACGGTCTGTCACTGCGGAAATTGAAATTGGATCACAGTGAATGCCATGCGCAGAGAACGTCGCCATTGCATTGGCCATGTCCAAAGTCGTTACATCGAAACAACCGAGTGTGAAGCATGGGTATGCCTTGAGGTCTTCGCCATTTCCTTGCTTAACGCCGGCTGCCTTTGCCATCGCAGGCGGACCGCACAGACCAATCTTTTCTTCGAGTCCAACGAAATATGTATTTACCGAATAAGCAGCACCGCTGAGCATATTGAATGCGCCAGAACTTGTTGAGTTCTTAACTGGGTATGGCGGGAACTTGGCGCCAGTTTCACATTCAGTGAAGTCTTTAAAAGTTTTATGTTGTGGTGCTGGCAACACCTTGAATGGATCCCAACCTTGCTTGAGCGCAGCCGCCATGGTGAACGCCTTGAACGTCGAACCAGCCTGGAATCCAACTGTTCCATGATCGGCAACGGGGACGTTGTAATTAACAGCAGTTTTGCCATCACCATTACGACCCCACTTGCGGTTTTGCCCCATGGCCACGATTTCGCCAGTGCCTGGACGAATCATCGTGATAGCGACGGCCTTCTTGCTCGGATCCTTTGGTGGGATTTGATTGTTTGCAGCCTTTTGTGCCGCGCGTTGGGCTTTGAGATCAAGGGTTGTCTTAATCGTTAATCCGCCAATATCCAAGAATCGTGCTCTTGCTTCGGCGGTATCACCAAAGACTGGATTGGTCATCATCGTGTTCAAGACATAGTCACAGAAAAACGGTGCTTCCGAAGTGGTGCAACCATTTGGAATATTCGATGGCTTGAGTTCGTTTTCGAGTGAAACCTTTTTGGCTTTATCAGCAATGTCTTGCGTGATGTAACCAGCGCTAGCCATGGCATCGAGCACTTGATTTCGTCGTGACGTTGCCGCCTCGGGGAATCGAGTTGGGTCGTAGCGAGATGGGTTTTGCACTAAACCGGCAAGAGTTGCTGCTTGCGTTAATGACAACTTGTTTGCATGCACGCTGAAGTAGCGACGAGCTGCAACCTCGACACCATATGAACCAGCGCCGAAATACGCAATGTTGAGGTAGCCCTGAAGAATCTCTTTCTTGGAAAGTTTGTTCTCGAGCCCAATTGCATAACGAGCTTCACGGATCTTTCGCGCAATGGAAACTGCGGTTGCTGCTCGCTGCTCCTCTTTGGTTTGTGCCGCTGTCAACAAAATCTGCTTGACGTATTGCTGGGTGATTGTTGAACCACCCTGCACCTGGGAACCCGACGAAGTAGAAACAAGCGCGCGCAATGTTCCACGAATATCAATTCCCGAGTGCTGCAAGAAACGCTGATCTTCGATGGAGATCAAAGCCTGTTGCATAATCGGCGAAATATCTTCGAGTGGAACTTCAATACGGTCCTGGGCATAAAGCACAGCGATTTGTTCACCATGAATGTCTGTCATGACATTGCGTTGTGGCAAAGGAACTTCGGTGAGATCCGCAGGCAGGTTTTGGAATTCTCGAACACTATTGCGCATTGCTAACCCTGCGGTACCAACAACTGGCAGCAGAGCAAGCGAAGCGACAAGTCCGGCGATGGTAATAAATACAGTCATTCGGCCGAGCAACTGGAAGCGATTGAGAGGCTTTTCGTTGCCTTCAGAGTTTGCCATAGTCCCTATATCGTAACTGCGAAAATCACATTTCCCTCATAGGCGGAAACGCATAGATAACGATGCGAATCAGGTATTGACACGCACACCCTTTAGCCCCAATAGTTAGTCCAAACGAATGAACGTGCGTTGAAAGTAGGGAAAGTCTGTGACATCGAACTGGGATTCTGAGTGGAGCCGAAACGCCGCGTGCAAGAACACTGATCCAGATTTACTTTTCGTCCAGGGTGCAGCTCAAAACCGCGTCAAAATCATTTGCGCAGGTTGTTCAGTTCGCACCGAATGTCTTGCAGATGCGCTGGATAACCAGATCGAATTTGGCGTTTGGGGCGGAATGACCGAGCGCGAACGCCGCGCATTGCTGCGCCGCCGCTCAAATGTCACATCATGGCGTGAATTGCTGATGACAGCACGCACGCAGTACGACCGTCTTGATCCAGTCGCTTTCGTCAGCGGCCGACAGTAATTGCGCGACAATCATAAAAACGTCGCGCTCGCGAGTAGCGCTAGCTCACTGGTAATTCGAATGGACGCCGAGTTATGGCCTGCCATCCATGTGTCGTAGAGTCGCTGATATGACCAAATGGGAATACCTCACTGCACCACTACTTGTGCACAACACAAAAGCAATCCTGGACACCTTTGGTGAAGACGGATGGGAACTTGTGGCTGTGATTCCAGGTCTTAATCCGGAAAATCTCGTCGCTTATTTCAAGCGCCCAAAGAATTGAGAAATAAATGAGTCAAGTTGAAGCCCGTTTGGCCGAACACGGTTACACCGTTCCAGAAGTTGCTGTTCCAGTAGCTGCTTACATTCCAGCCGTCCGTACAGGTAACTTGATTTACACTTCCGGCCAGCTGCCATTCGCTAATGGCGAATTGCTTGCAACCGGTATTCACGGCACCGACGTTGACGAAGAAGCCGGTGCACTCGCCGCCGCACAGTGTGCACTTAATGCCATCGCTGCAGTGAAGTCTGTTGTTGGCGACTTGGACAAGGTTGTTCGCGTCGTCAAGGTTGTCGGCTTTGTCGCAAGTGCACCAACTTTCACCAAGCATCCGGTAGTCATCAATGGTGCAAGCGAATTGCTCGCCAAGGCATTTGGCGATTCAGGTGTACATGCACGTTCAGCAGTTGGCGTTGCCGCACTGCCATTGAACGCTGCCGTTGAAGTCGAAGTTATCGTCGAGGTACGCGACTAATAATTAGTCATTGCGGGGTAACCGCAATAGATTAAGAAGCACACTGTGCCGAAGGAGTCACAACAGGTGGACGCTAACTTGCATCGCATCCCGCTGTTTTCAGCGCTGGATGATGAAGCTGCGCTTGCTTTGCGCCAGACCATGGTTCCCCAGACTCTGAAAAAGGGTAAGCACCTTTTCCAAGAGGGCGAACCCGGCGATCGTTTGTACATTGTGCTCGAAGGCAAAATTAAACTCACTCACGCATCCGGTGACGGACGTGAATCGTTGTTGATGGTGCTTGGTCCTGGAGATATGTTTGGTGAACTTTCACTTTTCGATCCAGGACCACGCACTGCTACGGCCGTTGCAGTAACTGACTCCGAAGTTTTGGGGCTTGGCAACACTGACCTACGCCCGTGGCTCAATGGTCGACCAGAAGTTGCTCAGGCACTGCTACAGGCACTCGCACATCGCTTGCGACGAACCAACGAAATCATGTCGGATCTAGTGTTCGCAGATGTTCCTGGTCGCGTAGCAAAAGCTCTGATTGAACTAGGCGAAAAATTCGGTAGCCGGTCAGCAACTGGCTTGGTCGTTAATCACGATTTAACCCAAGAAGAATTGGCGCAACTCGTTGGCGCATCACGCGAAACCGTCAACAAAGCGCTTGCAGATTTTGCTAGCCGTGGCTGGATTCGCCTAGAGACTCGCTGCGTAGAAATCTTTGATATCGAACGGCTTTCCCGCCGCGCAAAGTAACCACCTTCATCGGTTAGCGGTTGCCTAGATCCGCTTTAGGCTTGTATTTGTGGCACGGGCAGAATCTCTCAAAGCAAAGCGCGAACGCGCAGAGCGCATTAATGCTGTCCTAGCCACCACATTTCCAGATGCACGATGCGAATTAGATTTCGAGAACCCACTGCAGTTACTTGTGGCAACAGTGTTGTCAGCGCAATGCACCGACAAACGCGTCAATATGGTGACGCCGAATTTGTTTGCCAAATATCCGGATGCGCAAAGTCTCGCAAGCGCGGCGCGCATAGACATTGAAGACGTCATTAAGTCGACAGGCTTTTATCGAAATAAGGCTGCCTCAATTCAGGGCCTAGCCGCTACGTTGCTGGAAAAATACGATGGTGAAGTTCCCCAGGCACTTGAAGAACTTGTGAAGCTTCCCGGTGTTGGTCGAAAGACTGCAAATGTTGTTTTGGGAAATGCATTTGGCGTTCCCGGAATCACGGTTGATACGCATGTAGGTCGAATCTCGCGCAGACTTGGTCTCACAAAAAATACAGATCCGGTAAAAGTTGAATTTGATTTGATGAAAATCTTTGACGACTCCGAATGGACGATGCTCAACCATCGACTCATCTTCTTAGGTCGCCGAATTTGTCATTCACGTAAACCGGCATGTGGTGTGTGCCCACTCGAAGAATTATGTCCATCGTTCGGTGAAGGTCCGACCGACCCAATTGCCGCGGCAAAGCTCGCGAAGATGGAAGATCCTTCATGAAGCGTCACGTCATAGTTCTCGCGTTAGCTCTAGGACTTGCTGGTTGTTCTTCGTCTCCGGAGTCTGCGGATTCTGCGGGCACACCTATTGCGACACAACCAACAATTTCACGACAGCTGGCAACTGACACATTCCCTGATGTCACTCTGACGGCGTGGTCAACGAAAGCCGAACAGTCATCGCATGCGATTGCCAAGCCAGTAGTGATTAATTTGTGGGCGTCGTGGTGCACAAACTGTGCGCATGAAATGCCGCTCATCGCCGAGTCTCCGTATGCAAAGAATGTGATTGCAATAAATGTTGGGGACTTAGCGATTACCGATGCTGGTCAAGCAACTGCGAATGCATTAGTTGCATCAACGAAAAACTCATTTCCAATTTTCATAGATAAAGATGATGCACTCCTCAAAGATCTAGGCATCAATGGATTGCCCGTTACATTTGCAGTAAATGCCAGCAACCACATCGTTGATGTTGAATTTGGCGAGTTAACGAATGAATCTTTGTCCCGATTAGTTGTTGCGAGTAAGCCACGATGACAGGTACTTGGTTTCATCCGCTTGAACAAATAGCAACGTCATTGACGTCTGAACAACTCGCGTGGCTGCCAGTTCCACCCACTCAAGAACGTGAAGCTGCCGTTCTTATTTTGTTTAGTGAATTTGCCGATACGCCAAGTGTGACAATTATTGAACGCCCAGGACACATGCGTAACCATGGTGGTCAACCGGCATTTCCAGGTGGCGCCATCGACAGCGATGACGCCAGTGCAACGGCAACGGCCTTACGTGAAGCAAACGAAGAGATTGGTCTAGATCCAGATTCAGTCAAGGTCATCGCCGAGTTGCCACAGCTATGGTTACCGCCATCACGATTCAAAGTGACGCCCGTTCTTGCGTGGTGGGAACACTCAAGTGAATTGACATTGCCAAACTTAGATGAAGTATCAGCTGTGCATCACGTACCTATTAACGAATTAATCAATCCCGAAAATCGAGTGCGCGTCATGACCCGTAGTGGTTTCCTAGGTCCAGCATTCTTAGCGCGAGGAATGGTTATTTGGGGATTCACGGGTGGCGTACTTGCCCAACTGTTGGACTTGTCCGGGTTAGCAGTGCCGTGGGATGAAAGCCACGTTATTGATGTACCTGAGGCACATCAAGTTTCTTGGACGTCATGATGAATTCACAAAACCTTGATCTAGCGATTGCTGCCTATCTCATTCTCATGGCGTTCGTAGGTTGGCGCCGGGGACTAATAGTCAGTTTGCTGTCATTCGTAGGCATGGTGATTGGCGCAATTGTTGCTCGTGAACTCGTCAACAAGCTCGCTGATAGTGGCGGCATTGCAGGTTTGACTGTTGGACTTTACGGAGTCATTGCACTAATCCTGATTGGCTTTGGAAGTTCCCTCGGAGCTTTTGTGGGCCGACGGTTACGCTCGTCACTGCCGTGGAAACCGATGCACACAGTTGATAGTGCTGGTGGTTTAGTTATTTCCGTTGGATTATGGAGCGTCATTATTTGGGTGGTCTCGAGTTTGATTCTCGCGATGCCGATTTCGCAAACAACTGCGCTAATTGATGGATCGCGCGTCATTGCCGAACTTGACGCCCACATGCCGGATGCGATTCGAACAAACATTGATGATGTGCGCAAAGCAATTGTCAGTGTTCACATTCCATCTGACTTAGTTGAGTCACTTCTAATAAATGACGTTCAGGCGCCTGATAGCACGTTAACCAAGGCTTCGAAAATTCATGCAGTCCTAGATTCGGTGGTTCGGGTTGAAGGAGATGCACCTAGTTGCAACGCACGATTAAGCGGCAGTGGTGTGGTTTTCAAAAGCGGCTTTGTATTGACTAATGCGCATGTTGTTGCAGGTGTAAAGACAGTCGGGGTGCGCGTGAAGGGCAAAGGTTCGTTGGTCATCGCCTCCGTTGTGTACTTCGATCCGAAAACCGATGTTGCGGTGTTGTATTCAAAACGCCTCGATACCAAGGTCGCGGTCATGGGCCAAGCTATTAAGCGCAATGATTCCGCAGTTATTGCCGGCTTTCCTGGCGGCGGCGGCTTGAAGTTGATTCCCGCTCGTGTGAGCGGAGTCGTTGAATCATCTGGCACGGATATTTATGGCAAATCCAAAGTAAAGCGAAAGATTTACACTTTGCGCTCCAATATCATTCAAGGCGATTCTGGTGCTCCGTTGATTTCTACCGATGGCGAAGTGGTTGGTTTGATTTTTGCTTCCTCGGCGACTGATAAGACAACTGGTTATGCATTAACCCCGCAAGAATACGAATCAGCAATTAACGGGTCTTCGAAAAATTCAGTTTCTACGGGTATTTGTTCTACCGATTGATAGTTAAGCGAAATAAATCGCAATCGTGAATTAGCCAAGTGCTTGACCCATAAGCGGTTTACTAGAACTATCAGTTAAGTCGATGAATATGTGAAAGTTGGATTTCAGTGAGTCACGAAGCTCTAGAAAATTTGTCCCACGAAGATCGCGTGTTTCTACCATCGGAAAAGTTTGCAGCACTTGCCAATGCCAAACCCGAAATCTATGAACAAGCCAAGGCCGATCGCCTGTCATTTTGGAATGAACAAGCAGCCACTTTGAACTGGGAACAACCGTGGACTGAAACTCTGGACTGGTCGCAGGCACCAGTGGCGCAATGGTTTGTTGATGGAAAAATCAACGTTGCGGTGAACTGCGTTGATCGACATGTTGCCAATGGTCATGGTGATCGCATTGCATTCCATTTCGAAGGCGAGCCAGGCGACAGTCGAGCCATTACGTACGCAGAAATGAAAGAAGAAGTTTCACGTGCTGCGAATGCGTTGATAGAACTCGGAGTTAAAGCAGGCGATCGTGTCGCCATCTATTTGCCGATGATTCCCGAAGCAGTCATTTCGATGCTTGCTTGTGCGCGCATTGGTGCGGTGCACTCTGTTGTCTTTGGTGGCTTTTCGGCCGAGGCTCTGCGTAGTCGTATCGAAGACGCCAGCGCCATGCTGGTGATCACTGCCGATGGTGGTTTCCGCCGTGGCTCAGCTTTTGCTTTGAAACCTGCTGTAGATGAAGCTGTCGATGCATCGCCGACCGTACAAAAAGTGCTTGTAGTGAAGCGCACTGAACAAGACGTGGAATGGAACAGCGAACGTGACGTTTGGTGGAATGACATAGTTGCGCGTCAATCACCTGAGCATGTCGCACAAGGGTTTGATAGTGAGCATCCACTTTTCATTCTTTACACATCCGGCACAACAGGAAAGCCAAAAGGCATCTTGCACACAACCGGTGGTTACCTGACGCAAGTGTCGTACACCCATCGCATGGTGTTCGATATCAAACCTGAATCAGATGTGTATTGGTGCACGGCCGATGTCGGTTGGATTACCGGCCATTCGTACATCGCCTATGGCCCAATGACTAATGGTGCGACACAGGTCATGTACGAGGGCACTCCTGACACTCCACACAAGGGACGGTTCTGGGAAATCATCGCTAAGTATGGCGTCACGATTCTGTACACGGCGCCAACTGCTATTCGTACCTTCATGAAGTGGGGTGATGAATTTCCGACTGCGCATGATTTATCGAGCTTGCGTTTGCTTGGCAGCGTTGGTGAGCCGATTAATCCAGAAGCCTGGATGTGGTACCGCGAAGTGATTGGTTCAAATCTTTGCCCGATCGTCGATACCTGGTGGCAGACCGAAACTGGGGCAATCATGATCAGTCCGTTGCCAGGTGTTACTGGTTGTAAGCCAGGGTCAGCAATGGGACCGCTACCAGGAATTGGTGCTGAGATTTTTGATGACAATGCCGTGCCAGTAGGCAAAGGCGGCGGCGGTTATCTTGTGCTGACTGAACCATGGCCATCGATGTTGCGCGGTATTTGGGGCGACATGGAACGTTACAAAGAAACGTATTGGTCACGATTTGATGGCTACTATTTCGCGGGCGATGGCGCCAAGTGGGATAGTGATGGTGCTATTTGGTTACTGGGTCGAGTTGACGACGTGATGAATGTTTCCGGCCATCGCATTTCAACTACTGAAGTGGAATCAGCGCTCGTATCGCATCACATGGTGGCCGAAGCCGCAGTGGTCGGCGCTAATGACGAAATGACCGGACAAGGAATTGTTGCCTTTGTTATTTTGCGCGCGCATGAACATGATGGTCCAGACGTAGCGAAGATGTTGCGCGAACATGTGGCAAAGGAAATTGGAGCAATTGCCAAGCCCCGACAGATTTTGATTGTTTCGGAATTGCCAAAGACGCGTTCTGGAAAAATCATGCGTCGTCTATTGCGTGACGTAGCTGAAAATCGAACTTTAGGTGACGTGACGACACTTGCCGATCCAACTGTGATGAATTTGATTAGCAGTGGACTGTCGGCCGGTGCGAACGAAGACTAATTATTGTTGCTGATGCATTAGATTCGCAGTGTGGCCGAAACCGTGAAGCGTGACGATATCCCCACTACACGTAGAGGGCGCCTTGCTGAACGATTGCGCAATGAAACAACGGGCGGAGTCTTACTCATCATTGCGGCGATTACCGCAATTGTTTGGGCGAATTCTCCATTTGCCGATTCTTACTTGTCACTAGTGTCCACGGAATTTGGTACACCGAACTTTTCGCTACCACTGAATATTTGGGCAGCAGATTTTTTGCTAGCAATATTCTTCTTTGTCGTCGGAATCGAGCTCAAGAAGGAATTTGTCCACGGTAGCTTGTCGACATTTCGACAAGCCGTCATTCCTTTTGCTGCAGCTTTCGGCGGAATGATTTTTTCGGCGATTATTTTTACAGTTTTCAACCACGGGTCCTCGACGGCAACTGCTTGGGGAATTCCGATTTCGACAGACATCGCATTTGCATTGGCGATTTTGGCGCTGGCTGGAAAAGCGATGCCGATGGCGCTTCGAGTATTCCTACTCACTCTTGCAGTGGTCAATGACCTTGGTGCGATTCTTGTGATCGCCATTTTCTATGGCCATGGTTTTCATGTACAAGCGTTTGCTTGCGCAATAGCGCTTATCGTTTTTTTTGGTTTCCTTCAATCACGCGGGGTAACCTCAGTAGCACTTCATCTGCCGATCGCACTTGCTTGTTGGTACTTCATGTATGAAAGTGGAATTCACGCAACAGTTGCTGGCGTTGCTCTGGGTCTGACTATGCGTGTCACAACGCGCAACGACGAACAACATTCACCGGGTGATCATGCCGAACATGCGCTACATCCAATCTCGGCTGGATTGTGTGTCCCGCTTTTTGCATTGATGTCTGCAGGCGTTGTTTTGGAGAACGTTAAGTTTCTCGATATGGTAACTAATCCTTTGACGCTTGGCGTACTTTTTGGGCTTGTCGTAGGGCAACCCGTTGGTGTGGTGATTGGAACATACTTGAGCACACGCCTAACTAAACAAGGTCTCCCGGCTGGATTGACGTGGTCCGATGTCGTTGTGGTTGGCACTTTGGCAGGTATCGGTTTCACCGTTGCACTGTTGGTAAGTGAAGTAAGTTTCGCAAGTACGCCAGAAACTCTCGTCGTTGCGAAATTCGCTTTGGTTCTAACGAGTTTGGTTGCAATCTCGTCTGCTGTCACGGCCATGAAGATTCGTAGCCGATTTTGTAATTACTCGGTCTAGTGATTATTTGCTGTCGTGCGTTGCCCCGCTAGGCTGGAAGTAACAGGAGGCAGTCATGGAAGACAACACGGAACCTAAATTGTCGTCAATGATCGATTCATTGTCCGAGGATGTAAACACTCTTGTTCGCGAACACGTCGAACTCGCCAAGTCTGAACTCATTGAAAACGGTAAGCGTTTTGCACGGTCAATGTGGGCGTTCCTGTTTGCCGGACTTTTTGTCAGCATGGCTACTGTTTTCACATTATTTGCTCTGGCCTACGGCATCAGTACTCGAGGCGTTCCGGTTTGGGTTGGCTTCCTTATCGTTTCGGGAATCATGTTGGTCATGGGTGTTTCGTTTTACTTTGCGGCACGCGCTCAAATTCGTCGCATCGGACGCACCAATAAAACGGGTGAGAGTTTGAAATCAACCGTTGAAGCGTTCGCAGATTTAACAAGTAAGACAATCGATTTCTAAAGTGACTAGCAGTAACGTCATTCTCGAACCGGGACCTTGGGAACACCGTTCCGTATATGCCCATGGCGCACGGTTTCATGTCGCCGTTCAAGGTGAAGGACCACTTGTTTTATTTGTGCATGGCTTTCCAACTTTTTGGTGGCTGTGGCGAAAGTTCCTCGGGCCAGTAAGTGAATTAGGTTTTACTGCCGCTGCGATGGACTTGCGGGGCTATGGCGCAACTGATCATCCGCCACGTGGTTATGACCCGCGAACGCTCGCAGCTGATGTTGCT
The DNA here is from genome assembly GCA_023260395.1 of Candidatus Nanopelagicales bacterium. GTDB lineage: Bacteria > Actinomycetota > Actinomycetes > S36-B12 > UBA5976 > UBA5976. Next base: position 13,164 of record JALQVI010000011.1, on the reverse strand, counting down.
GGAGTCATTCGAGCACTGGGACATGACTCGGCAATTGTTGTTGGACATGGAGTTGGTGGGTTAGTGGCATGGACGGCCGCAACCTTGCAGCCAACAGCAGTGAATGCAGTGGTATCGATTGGTGCAGCGCATCCCAATGCACTACGCGCTGCGATGCTTGCTAATCCCGCACAAGCTCGAGCTTTGAGTTACGTAGTTGGTTATCAGCGCCCGTGGTTTGCTGAACGCAGCCTGATGAAGAATGGCGCGCAAGCAATCGATGATTTGCTTAATAGTTGGATGGAACCAGAAGAATTGGCGCCGGAAATTTCTCGTAGATATCGTGATGCATTCCTTTCTGGCAACACTGCACATTGCGCCATTGAATTTCATCGTTGGGCTATGCGTTCGGTGCCACGTCCAGATGGTCGACGATTCGCAATAGATATGCAAGGTGGTGTTTCAGTACCGGTCCTTCAAATTCATGGCAAAAATGACACAAGCATTTTGGTGGAAACTGCCATGGATTCGGCCAAGTTTGTTAATGGACCTTGGAGTCCGGTAACCCTTGATGCGGGTCACTTACTTCCAGAACAAACACCTGATGAAGTAGTCGCGGCGTTGACGCAATGGCTGCCTACTGTTTCCGGCCGTTAGGAATTTTTGTTGTGACTGACTTCCTGCAGCAACTTGCTGACGTGCCAGATATTGCTGACATTTGTGCAGTCACACTCAAGAGAATTGATGAAGTGCAATGGAATCGCGAACTTCGTAAACAAGACGATTCATTTACGACGTACATTCGCCGAATGTCGGGTTATGCCTCTGCCGCACTCGACGGCGCAGTGATGCCGGATGACCCGATGCGCGAACCAGATTCGTCTGCCATGGGCGATGTCGCAAACCAAGGATTGGCTATCACCGCCGCCGCAGATTTAGAGGCGGCAACATTTTCGCATTCACCTTTTCAAGTCTGGGCTCGGTTACATTCCATAATTGATCAGTCACCTGGTCGAGGTCGTCCGCGTGAAGATGATGTGACTCAAGATCCACTTCATCTTGGTCCAGCGATTCCTGTGGAAGAAATGCATGAGCGTTTAACGAATCTGTCTAAACTCTTGACAACAACTACGGCGCCGGCCTTACTGGTCAGCGCAATTGCTCATGCTGAGTTGGCTACTATTCGACCTTTTGCTCAAGGTTCGTATTTAGTTGCTCGCGCAACAGTGCGTTTAGTGCTGGCTGGAAAACATGTGGACGAAAAACTTTTAAGCGCACCGGAATTTGGCATGTATAACCAAGGTCGTTCGGCGTATGTTCAAGCACTCAAGAATTACAGCACCGGCACTGTTCAAGGCATGACAGAACTCGTAAAGTGGCATGCAGGAGCAATCGAGTCTGGAATCGAAGGTACGTTAATCGCGCTACAAGGGCGATAGCAGTATCAGTAGTTATTCGATTAGTTCTCCACATAGCCAGCTATCCACAAGCAGCTATTTCGTGGTTGATGTTGTTGCGGTACTCGTGAATTCTTGGCAGCGGAGGTTGCCATGTCGCACGTATTGCTTGTTACTTCAGATTCATATCTCGTTACTGAAATAGAACAGATTGCATCAATTACCGGGACGTCGCTTATTGTTTCGACGCACCCAAAGCCAAATGAAATTCAAGAAGCTAGGCGAATATTTATTGACCCAGATAGCGAAATCCTGGCCCTGTCCCATGGCGATGTTTGGGTACTGACGTCTGGACCATCTGGTCCACGAACCTGGCAGTGCGCAGCTCGACTCAATGCGCAGAATATTGTTTCGCTACCAACAGATCGACAAGTCATTGCGCAAGCGTTTACAACAACACCGCAATCCAAGGCTCATGTCACTGCGTTCACCTCAACGACAGGTGGAATTGGTACTTCGACATTGGCGACTCACGTAGCGGCGGGTATGGCGCGGCGTTTCAGTGATGTCGTACTGCTAGATGCAGACTTCACTCGCGGAGGACTAGACATCACATTGGGTCAAGAGCAAAACATGCATTCAACATGGACGGACCTTTCACAACAGCGTGAATCGTCCGAAGCTTTATTGCCCCAGTTAGCGACATGGAATGAACTGAAATACGTTGCAACTCCAGTTGATTCCGCCATTAACACGCACGAGGCACTACAAGTATTCGAAAATATCAAATACGAAGCAATCGAGATTGTCCTGGACTGCGGCATGACAAACCAGAACAACGAGTGGCTCGATCTTGCTGACTCTTTATGTGTCGTTGTACCCAACACTTTGCGTGGAATTGCAATCGCGCGCGAACAACTCAGTCACTATGAATTACAGGAAAAGCACGTTGGCCTTGCCGTACGTCAATTACCAGGTGCATCAATTTCGCCAATGATGGTTGCCCAAACGCTAAATGTTCCGTTCTGGGGTGCAATTCCATCTGAAGCTCGAGTGCTGGAACTCATTGAACAAGGCATCGGGCCAGTTCCCGTGCGAGGTGGAAGCTTCAACCGAAACGTTATGAATATCCTCGATCATCTTGTGGGAAATGAAACCCTCCACAGTGCAGCCTGATTTTGTTTCATCAATTCGTTCGCAACTCGATAGTCGTGCTGATGTTCCAACTACACACGAGATTGTCACTGTCGCACGGGAACTGGCTCCACATATTGCGGATGTTGACCTCGTCGAATTGGTTTCACTCATCACCAATGATCAGATTGGCCTTGGACCACTCAGTGATCTGAGCAATATTCCGAATGTGACTGACATCGTGGTTAACGGATTTTCCGACATCTGGATCGATCGCGGCTATGGTCTAGAGCGCATTGAATCATCGTGGAAATCAGAGAGTGAATTACGCGAGTTTGCCATTCGACTTGCAGTCTCACATTCCCGCAGACTCGATGACCTCAATCCATTTGTCGATTTCACGTTGGTATCAGGAATTCGTTGTCACATTTTGTTGCCACCATTGGCAGTATTCGGAACACAAATTTCATTACGTATCCCTAAACGACAGTCGCTTTCACTCGAAGAACTCTTACATGACCAATCACCTGAAGTACTCATGGTTTTGAGGCGCATCATCACAACAAGAAAATCGTTCATGATTTGCGGGGGCACGGGGACTGGAAAAACAACGTTGCTTTCAGCGATGTTGTCGCAAGTGGCTGCCCATGAACGAATATTAATTATCGAAGACACATCCGAGATCGTGGTGAATCATCCACATTGCACCAAGCTTCAAAGCAGAAATGCGAATGTTGAAGGCATCGGAGAAGTATCGATGCAAACGCTCGTTCGGCAAGCACTGCGAATGCGACCTGACCGAATAATCGTTGGCGAAATTCGAGGAGCAGAGGTCGTCGATCTCTTTGCGGCTCTCAATACTGGGCATGAAGGATGCGCCGCAACAATTCACGCGAATAGCGGAGCCGACGTTATTTCCCGAGTGCAGCTGTTGGGCTTAATGAATGGCCTTGGCAACGAAGCAATTCAGGTACAACTGCCGACCGCCATTGATGTGGTTATTGAGCTGGCAAGAATTGGTTCGAGACGTGTTGTGCGTGAAATAGGAGAACTTCAGTTAGTCGATGGCCAATGCCACTATCAACCGGTTGTTACCTTCTCCCCGAAATTTCTAATTCATGATCGTTCTTCAGCGAAGTTATTGGAACACGGTGCAGTGTGAATTCAATTTTTGTCACTGCCTTTCTTGCTGGCTGTGCAACTTATCTAGGATTCCCATTTCGACATATTGCGCACTGGTCGTTGCACAATCCCATTCGACGAAAGCCAAAGTTATCGGATGAACTCATTCTCAATTTCTTTGTGGTTTTTCGATTGGAACTCGAATCAGGCGAAATACCGCTAGTTGCACTTGAACGAGCGTTAGCAGTTGTCCCCAAATCACTCTTCGTTGCAACACGTATCGCAATTGAACAGGGGACTGACGTTGTCGAAGGATTGCAACACGACTCCAGGCAAGTGCCCATCTTTAGTGACATGTGCCTTGCGATGCAGTTATCCCATCAGCAAGGAGCTCAACTTGGAGATGCGCTATACGTAATGACGAAATCAATTCAGGAGCGAATAGCGACAAACCATTTAATGCGCAGTGAATTAGCAAGTGTGAAAGCAACGATTGGAGTGTTGGCTTTTCTACCTGTTATCGGTCTGGGCTTTGGTTCGATGTTGAATGCTCATCCCATTTCATGGCTCACATCCTCAAATTTGGGGCGGCTGTGTTTTGCGTTTGCACTAGGACTGGAAGTGCTCGGGTTGGTATGGACCCGCAAGCTGATGACACGCGCTATTCGAGAGGCTCACTAATGATTGGCGCCATGCTTTTCGCTGGAATTTCTATGTATGTGTGGATCCAACCCACAAGGAATAGCCGGCTTAAATCGACAAAACCTCAAGTCGCCCAGCCGCGCAATCCGCTCAGAGTTTTTCAATTCCTCATCGGTATTTCTGGATTCTTGTTATTCGGTTTTGGCTTAAGGGCGGTAGTTATCGCGATAGCGGCAGGTGTCGCCGGATACATCGTTCCTCTGTTAAATGAACGCGAGCTAATCACGCAACAGCAATTGTCGATTGCGCAGTGCTGTTCGATAGTTGATCACTTACGAATGTGTCTTGCCGCTGGAACCTCAGTACCGCAAGCCATTGAAATCGTGGCGCACATTAATAACGAGATCGAACCTCTGCAATTGCTAGCTCGGCACATGCGGACCAATCCTATTGAGGCGCTTCGAACTTTCGGCAATCAACAACCTCAACTCTTGAATGCTGCTCATTTATTGGAACGTAGTTTTGTTACTGGTGCACCGTTGCGTTCGGGACTTTCAACTTTAAGCGAGCACATGCGAAACAGTGCCAATCAAGAAATCACTCGTCGAGTTCGTGCAGTTGCGGTCAAATCGGTATTGCCGCTCGGGCTATGTTTCTTACCATCCTTTGTGTTGCTCACCGTGGTTCCGCTTGCCGTTGGATTGTTCTCGCAAACGCGCTGGTAAAAAGCATTGCTTAATCCACAGCTCTAGCCCGTCCACACTTGTCGCTTGCCTCTATGAAGCATTTCGAAAGTGAGTGAACCTACTACTACGCATGGTGCGTAAAAGTACACAACAGGAGTTCACAATGATCTCACGCCTTAAGGCAGTAATTATTCGCGAAGACGGAATGACCACCGCTGAGTATGCAGTTGGCACAGTAGCCGCAGCAGGCTTTGGTGGCCTTTTGATTAAGTTGTTGAGTAGCCCGGAAATTGCACGCATGGTTCTTGCCATTTTCGAACGTGCGTTGGGATCACTTTTCGGTGGTTAAGAAATTCTCAGTAGGGAAGCGTGGGGGAAAACTGCGCTTCCCTTCTTTACATTCATCTGCAGATTCCGGATATGCCGTTGCCGAATTCGCCATGGTTTTTCCCGCTTTGGTGATGGTGCTCTTTTTTGGGTTCTGGATCGTTCAGGTAGGTCTCAATGAGTATTCACTACAAACTGAAGTAACACAGATAGCCCGCGCAATTGCACGTGGTGACAATTCAGCCCCACAAATAGCCGAAGCCGCAATTCACGGAGTGACGTTCGACATCACTACTCAAAACAATGTCACCTCGGTTGTCGGCAAACGCAGTATTCATTGCCCAGCCCCGCTCCGTGGTCAATCTTTTGAACTAAAAGCTGTCGCGGCTGCGCAAAATGAAGGAGCAACTAGTGATTAAGCCATCTCACCGGGATGATTCGGGAAACATCACACTTATGGCGTTGGTAACCATAATCGTCGTGATGTGTGGATTCGCCATTGTTATGCAGTTTTCTAAAGTTGTGGTGGAACACAACAGAGTGAAGAATGCAGTCGAGCTAACGGCGCTTGCGGGAGCCACGGATTTGATTCAAGGGCCAGAGATCTCATGTTCTTCCTCACGTCGAATCGCTCAATCAAATCGAATTGTGATTGAACAGTGCCTTGCAACTGGAGCCGACATCCGAATTCGGGCTTCGAGCAATGTAAGTATCTTTGGAAGAAATTACGTGGTTCGTGAAGTTGCTCGAGCTGGTTTTGAGTAGTTTTGCTGACTTGCATTAATGACGTAATAAATAGGTCAGCAAAATTTCAGAGGCCTTTTTATCTAATGGGTGATTGTTGTTTCCACATTTGGGGGACTGAACACATGCGGGACACCCGTCAAGACATTGACATTCTTTAATGGTGTCTCGAGTTGCACCCAGCCACATCGGAGCAGTGTCGTAACCATGAAATGCAAAACCTGCGCCACCGGAATAACCGTCGTAGATAAAAATCGTGGCCATTCCAGTATCAGGATGTTGAGCGAAAGAAACTCCACCTATGTCCCAGCGATCACTGAGTGTGAATAAGGGCAATAAACCAATTGCCGCATGTTCGGCTGCATGCATGCACCCTGCGACATCAACAATCTCAAGCTCATCGAGTGTTGCCATTGGAGTTGTCCACCACATGGCTTGCGTGTAGAGCGTCGATGGTGGAAGGTCCAGTGGAATGTCAGCGATGATTTGTCCGGTGACATTTCTACGTTTTTGAAACGCTATTACTTGTTCTGTCACCTCAACCATGCCGCGCGACATAGTTATGTTTCCAAATGACTTGGATTCTTGCTCATCGATAATGGTCACCGACGTGATGTCACGGGCATATGTTGAGTAATCCACCAATTCAGAGTGAACCAGAGAAACTCGATCATTTAGATCGATGCGATCCACTAGGTATGTTTCACCCAGGTGTGTATAAACAGCACCTTCGTGTACTTGGCGAAGTGCAGAGTCATAATCAACAGTGCCAAGCAATCGACCAGTATCGCTCTCAACTATCTGAAATGGTCCAGCTCCAGCACCGCGTAAATCAACTAAGTCATGTGGTCGGCCCTCGCCAACCCAGAACCAGCCTTGTGGCCGCCTTCGCAGCAGACCATCGTCGATCAGAGTGGCCAAAACTTTTTCAACATGAGAAGTCGGCCCGAAACTATCAAGATCATCTTGGGTCAAAAACTTTTCCGCACTGGCACAAGCTAAATGTCCATACAAAACATTGATGTTGGTCGGATCGCACACAGCAGCTTCGATTGGTGTGGAATAGATACTGTCTGGATGGCGCACGAGGTATTGATCGAGTGGATTATCACTAGCAATCAAAAGCGCAAGTGCTTCTTGTTGATCTCGACCGGCGCGGCCAACTTGTTGCCAGAAACTTGCTCGAGTTCCAGGCCATCCAGCCATCACAGTGGCATCCAAACCACTGATGTCGACACCCAACTCGAGCGCATTAGTTGTAGCAACGCCAAGCAACTCACCGGTACGCAAGCGTGCTTCGATGTCACGTCGTTCTTCGGGCAAGTAACCAGCGCGATAGCTCGTGATTGTGGACGAAAGTTCCGAAGTAATTTCCGAAACATGTTGTTTGGCCAAAATGGAGACTGTCTCGGCGGACTTTCGCGACTTCACAAATGCCAACGTTCGGATTTTTTGCACGACAAGGTCAGCAAGCACATCCGCAGTTGTCGCAATGGCGGTTCGCCGTGGACTATCTTCGCTATCCATCAACTTGGGCGGAAGTGCTAATCCGATAGTGAGTGGTCCACGTGGTGAAGCATCGATATCGATTGCAGTAAAACTCTGATTGGTCAACATTTGGGCATGTGCAGCAGGATGAGAAACAGTTGCTGATGCCATCACAATCTTTGGTGTGGAACCGTAATGATTGGCCACACGCAACAATCGTCGGAGAACGTTTGCTACCTGCGCACCGAACATACCTCTATATAGATGACACTCATCAATCGCAATAACTTCCAAATTTCGAAAGAAGTGTTGCCAAGTTTCATGTCGCGGCAAAATACCGTGATGAATCATGTCGGGATTGGTAATCAAAACGTTGGCATGTTCTCGAGCCCATTTACGTTCTTGTTGATCTGAGTCGCCATCGAATGTGCAGACATATGCCGCTGCAACGTTATATTCAGCAAGTGCGCGTGCTTGATCATGCGCAAGAGCCTTGGTTGGAGACAAGTACAGCGCCTTGGCTTTTGGATTTGATGTCACAGATTGCAAGATTGGCAATTGGTAACACATCGATTTACCGCTTGCAGTCCCTGTGGCAACGATGACGTTGTTTCCGTTGTGCCACGCCTGAAGCGCATCGTGTTGATGTTGCCACAACTGTGAAATTCCCATGGTCGACAATGTTTGACGAACTTCAGGATTGAGCCAATCTGGAATTTCGGCAGTGGTTGCAACGCGCGAATCAATATGTCGAATGTCCACATCGTCGGCAAACCGTGCATGCAGCAGGGACTCCCACGATTGACTCATGTATTGATTGTGCCTGTTACCTATGACTTCGGCTGAAATGCCATAGATTAGGAGAGTCCAATTATTCCGATTTGGAGGTCAGCATGAACATCACAACATCCCAGACCAATGGTGTGGTTGTTGTCGCTGCTGATGGTGAATTGGACATTGTGACCGCGGGCCAGCTCGATACCGAATTAGTGGCTGGACTCGAGCAAGCGTCATTGCGATTGGTTTTGGATTTGAGCGCAGTTTCGTTCATGGACTCTACCGGGCTCGGCACCGTAGTAAAGGCACTAAAGCGCTGTCGCGAAAAAGATGTGGAATTCCGCGTAGTTGTCGCCACCGAGCGGGTTCGTAAAGTCTTCGACATTACAGGCTTGAATACGTTGATTTCACTTACCGAGTCACTCGAAGGCGCATTAGGCGCCTAGGTAATGGCATTTTTTGCCAAGGTCACGTCGTCGGGGTTAGAGTAGGTGCTTGTTGCGCCCGTAGCTCAACGGATAGAGCATTTGACTACGGATCAAAAGGTTAGGGGTTCGAATCCCTTCGGGCGCGCCAGGCATAAAGACCCGCGAGAGCGGGTCTTTTGCTTTTCCTCAATGAATGTCAGTTGAAAGCCGGTCGCCACGGTGAGCCAATTCCAACCGACATATATGAATGTGGCTAGTGTTGGAATCCCCCCAACACCAGCCACAGTTTCTTTTGAATTAAGCGCTAACGAGCATTTCTTCGAGTTCATCAAAGTTTGATGCGCTACTTGTGGTTGCAGCCACAGCGCGCAGTGACTGCCAGACAACGACGCCTTCGATGAACAGCGACAGCATGCCGAGAGGTTCAAGCCAGTTACCAATGTCATCCATCGCGCCAGGCATACCAACTGTGCGGTTAATGATGAAGCCACCGATGACGCTTGCTGCCAGTCCTGCTGATGCTAGGTAGTCCATACGGCTGGCGCGCACAATGATGCGTTCCATGAGGAACAAGCTCGCAGCGATGATGGCGACATAGCTCCAGCCCAGGTAGCGAACTTCAGTCCACTTGCCGGGCAAATCAAGAATGTGAACGACTGCAATACCGGCAAGTCCAAGTGCAACAATGCTGCGACGAATGATTGATGAGTGTGACATACGAGTCTCCTAAGTCCTTGATTTTCAGACTAGAGAGCCGTCATCCAACAAACATCATGGCAATTGTTATGTGTTTGTAAAGACTGGCTGTGGAAAATTAATTCTTGATGATTGACGCTAAATCCTTGAGGTTATGGCATACATCAATCCCAAGTGCGGTTAACTCGTCAGTTACATCGACAGGCATCTCAGAGCCTTTGACGTCTTGATTGAGCTTTCCACCGAAGATGACTTGCGGCTTGATGTTGCGAGCCGCAAGTTCGCGCATCAATGATTCGCCGTAACTCAATGCCATGCCGTTATGAGTCGAGACGAGAACTGCAGTTGCTTCTTCAAGCAAGGCAAGCTCAGCGAGCTCATCGGGATCAACGCCAACTGAACCAATAACCGGTTTGATGCCAAGCGATTCGGTTACATCAACAACTAGACGCATACCCAGTTCGTGCACGTCGCTCGAGGCGATGACTGCCTTGTGCGATCGATTGAGGGTCCACGATTTTGGTCGCGATACTTCACGAAGTTCATTGCGAACATTTAAGAAGTCCTGCAAGACATCCGTTGGCACAATCGGTTCGTACCCATCAAATGCGGGATCTTCGGTAGGCGTGCCAACACCAAAGTGTCGTTCAATTCCAGCAGAACCTAGGCGACGAACTGCAACGAGCACTTGCAATGGATCGGTGATGTCTACGCCTGCATCATTGAGACCGTTAATGATGTTGTCAAAGAAATGATTGCCCTGCGTGACAAGATTGTCGCGCTGTGCTTCGAGCACTGGCCAGTTCACGGTGTCATAGATATCAGGGACGGTGGCTGCGATTGTTCGAGCAACAGTCTGTGCGTCAATGATTTCATCAGGGCTTGGAATGCGAATTGCTTCAGTAACCGGCACCGGCATAATTGCGGCTCCACCACGGCTGTGTCGATCGGCCAGCATGAGATGCAAAGCATCTACTCCGAGGATTCCGTAGTTCTCTTCCATGATGGGTGTGTAGCGGGTCGTGTTTGTGTAATAAAACGATGTAGCGACATTAGCTGGACGTGATTCTTCGATTGCCATCGCGACGACCATTTTCATGACTGGACGATGCGTGAGACCACCGTAAGCGATGCCAAGTTTGGCGCCGATGAGCTCCTCGACGACATAGCGTTCGAATTTCGCCCAACCAACATAAGAGCTGTAGTCACCAAACTGTGCAGGAAAACCATCATCAAGATATGAATGAACGACTGCACCTGCGTCGGCTTTGCTAGCCATCAAGCCCAGGGCTTTAACGACCTCGGCCATTTGATCAACATCGTCGCCTGGCCAACCCTGATACTTCCATGCAAACTGCGACATGTTGCCGATGTAGTTCACACCGGCTTCGAGCGCGCGACGGGTGTTATCAACGGACGCTGGTGAACCAATCATCATGTCGCCCAAGTGTGGCTGAATTGGAACTGATTGGGCGACTTCATTCCAATCTGCAGCAGTAACCAGAAGCGGACCGGTTTCTTTGATGGCAGCTGCGCGCATTTCAGCGGGTAAACCCATTCGGCGATCTAACGCGAGGATGTACCTATCTATATAGAAGCCGCGTTCTTCGCACGCGCGGTAAATCTTTTCGAGTCCAGCTCGAGTGTCCGGCCAATCTTGCAAGCCAATAGTCAGCGCAGTCATTGTGCGACCTTCGCGTGCCATCTTGAGTTTGTATTCAAGTTCGGATGTCACACCATGCGCCCGACAAAACGCACTGATGCCCATCGTTGTTGCTGCCCCTATTTCGCGACCGTTATCAACGAGCTGCTTCCCGTTGGGAATTTCACAGGGGAGCAGGTCACTAAGACTTAACACGGCGTGCCTCTTTCATCGTTACATATCGAATTCTGCCCGATGGCACAAGGCGCGGTTGTGTTTTAACGAAGTTTGTAACTAGCCGTTCAATTCGTTTGTGTCATCGCTGTAACGAGTGGTCCGTGGAAGTAACTCAATCGGATCAACGGGATCAATTGGATCACGAAAATCACCAAGGGCTTCAACGCGCCGCGCAGATGGCATGACGCGATCTTCGAACGATCCAATCGCCGAGTTGTATGTCTTTACGGCCTTTTCCAAACTTTCGCCAACACCACTCACATGCTTAATAAACACTTTGAGGCGCGAATGAAGTTCCTGCGAAGCTTTTGCCATTTCTGCAGCATTCTCTACTTGCTTCTCGGCTTGCCACAAACGAGCAATGTTGCTCAACACTGCAATGAGTGAAGTGGGAGAAGTCAGAGCTACATTTCGTTTTGCGGCTTCTTCAATGAGTTCTGGCATCGCCTGACATGCATCGGCAAGTGATGATTCTGTTGGCACAAACATCACAACATAATTCATCGCTTGCGCATCTTCGACGTACTTGCGACTTTCGAGCGCCTTTACGTGACCAAGTAACACGTTGGCATGTTGTTTCATCAATTCTTCGCGACGCTTTGCATCTGTTTCAGCAACTGCCGAGAGGTAAGTATCAATGGGAGCTTTGCTATCGATGTACAGCACTCGGTCACCAGGCAACTGGACCGTGACATCTGGCTTTCCGATACCTTCGCCAACTTGCTGCTTTTGTTCAACGAAGGAAACGTGCTCGCTCATCCCAATCATTTCGATTAGCTTGATGAGCTGAAGTTCACCCCAGCGTCCGCGTGTATCACTTCGGCGTAGGGCGCCTGACAGTGTCGTTGTTTCACTTCGTAGGGCATTAAGCACAGTGTTGGTGTTGATGACTTGCTCATTAAGTCGGGTGTAAGCCTCGGTTCGGTTCTTTTCTAAGTCATTTACTTTGGCATCCAGTGTCTTCAAAGTTTCTCGAAGTGGGTTGATGATTTCGTTCAAGGTCACTGAAGCCGCACGATTTTGGGCCTCGACACTGGTGGTGGCCGTTTGTAACTGAGCCTGGGTCGTTTCGGTCAACATCTGCTGGGCAGCAACCAGGCTTTCGCGCGTTGCGTCGGCAACTTGGCGCCGTAATTCTTCGGGAGTCATGTGAGCCTGCGTCGTATCGTTTCGATTTGCCTTTAACGCGATGAACGAAACAACAACGAGTGCAACAGCTAAAACAACGAGTGCAAGATTTGATGGTGACATAACTGAAAGTGTGCCATTTGAGGCTGACAATTCAGGGATTTGTCTAGTATTCACTGCTCGTTGGTAAAGAGCATGAAATATCTAGGCAATAATGAAGGCAGTGGCTTCTTACGTTTCGATCCATTTCTACGGGAATCGAACTTATTGGTTAGACGTCACGAGATGCCCGAGAGGCATCAGGTGAACGTCACCATTCTTTATAGCCCGCTATAAAGCAGTAATTACATTAAGGGTTCCCCCATGTCTACAACTTCCCCCAAAAAGCCGCGCGCGCGAAAACTAGAAAAAGATCGTGCTGATAACAAGGCCGGCGCTGCCAAAAAGGGCTCAGCTCGTCACACTGCTGCCAAGAAAGCTGCTTCTGACAAGCGCAAGCAAGCTGCGACAAAGGCTGCCAAGTCAGCCCGCGCAACTCGCGACCAAACTTTAGCCTCACGTGCCAAGGGCGAAACCGACGAGCGCAAGCCACGCGCCAAGCGTGCCGATGCTCCGTCATCAAGCAGTGCTCCGGCTAAGCGTTCATCCTCACGCGACGATCGCCCATCGCGCGGTTACCGTGACGATGCCCCTAGCCGTTCAACTCGTGGATCACGTGATGATCGTCCTGCGCGGTC
>JALQVI010000119.1 GCA_023260395.1 Candidatus Nanopelagicales bacterium | reverse complement strand
TCCAGGATTTGAATGCTTGACCGGTTCACGGTTTCCACCATAGACCCTGGCTTACAACCAATAAATACGGGCATTTCCGACATTGTGCGAACATCTAGCAAATGCGAAGTTATCAAAAAGTTACCGAAACAAACACAAACAAAGACAGAAACGGAAAGACTCGGACAATAACTTGAAGTAAAGGCAAGGAGGTCAGCCGTGTACGCACCGGAACGCTATCGTTCAATCGTCGAGCGAGTCGTCGGCTTTGGCCGTGCTTCCGTGTCTGATTTAGCTGATGACCTCGACGTCACTCCGGAAACAATTCGCCGCGATCTCAATCACCTCGAACGTCAAGGGCTAGTTCGTCGAGTGCACGGGGGCGCAGTTCCAGTTGGTCGCGTAATCCTTGAGCAATCCGTTGATTCACGAAATGCCGTCCTGGTCTCACAAAAACATGACATTGCTGCTGCGGCACTTGCAGAGTTGCCTAAAGAAGGTGCAGTGATTGTCGATGCAGGAACGACCACCTCCCGGCTCTTAACCATGATTCCAGATGACTATGACTTGACCATCATCACGAACTCGGTCGAACATGCTTTAGCTTTAGCAAACCGTAAAAACATCAGCACACTGCTCATCGGTGGTCGAGTTCGCCATCGCACTTTGGCGTGTGTTGATCAATGGGCACTAGATGCACTGAACGGTATTTATGCGGACGTCGCAATTTTGGGAACTAACGGCATCAGTGTGGAACACGGATTGACTACACCTGATTCTGCGGAAGCAACTGTGAAGCGCGCGATGATTAACTCGGCTCGCCGCAAAGTTGTGTTGGCAGACCATTCCAAATTTGGCGAAGACCACTTTGCGCAATTTGGTGCGCTGAGTGATATCGATGTGGTCATCACGGATAAGAAAACTGACAATAAGTATCTCGATGAATTATCCATGCTCGATGTATCGGTGGTGCTTGCATGATTGCCACTGTCACGTTGAACCCAAGTATTGATCGACAACTATTACTTGATGACCTTGCTATTGGTGAAGTCAATCGCGCAGAGCTTGATCAGATTCATCCTGGCGGCAAAGGCGTTAACGTTTCACGTGCGCTGAAAAGTTTCGGCGTAAAGACGTTTGCAATTTTAGTTGGCGCATCACTTGGTGGTCGTTGGTTTGATGAACAACTCACGGCGCTAGACATTGACCACGAAGTCATCATTACTTCGGGTGTGACGCGCAGCAACTTAACAATCGTTGAACGCGACGGCACGGTTACAAAAATCAATGAACAAGGTTTCACAATTACTCCAGAAATCCTTAATGAAGTACGAACCGCGTTAAGCAATCTCAACCTCAAAGACCAATGGGTTGTTTTTGCCGGTCGACTCAACCAAGGTGCCCCATCGGACACGTACTTGCATCTTGCACAGCATGCCCGCGCATTAGGTGCTCGAGTCGCCATTGATGCAAGTGACGTTGAGCTTTCTGATTCTTTGTGGAGCGATGGTCCTGATCTCATTAAGCCCAATCAACATGAACTTGCATCAATTGTTGGACGCGAACTAGCAACGATTCACGATGTCATTGATGCTTCACGCGAAATCATTTCTCGCGGAGTTAAAGCGGTGCTGTGCAGCTTGGGTGCAGATGGCGCTGTGTATGTAACTGCGAATCAAGTCGTACATGCAGAGCCGGCTCACCCAGTTAACGGAGTACCTGTTGGTGCTGGCGACATCATGCTTGCAACTTTTCTCGGCGACGGTGCAAACGCTGATGCGTTACCAAATGCAGTGGCATGGTCGGCGGCCTCGGTAGCTCTTCCGGGCACGTCGATTCCAACTCCTGCACAGGCTGCCGCTGTCGAGGTTTTAGTTCATACCGACCTACAAGCCGGTCGTACTTTGGTAGAGGTGAGTTAGTTGTCCGTATTCAGCGCTGAATTAGTCAATCTTGAATTGAAAGCAACTGAAAAAGTTGCAGCTATTCGTGAACTTGCCGAACTTGTCGTTGCCCAAGGTCGAGGAACCGATGTCGAAGCAATCGTTGCTGATGTTTTGGCTCGTGACGAAATGGGAACTCCGCAGGTCGAAGGCGTTGCCATTCCTCATGCACGAACCAGTGGCGTAGATACTGCCAGCGTGGCTGTTGGTCGCACAACCGGTGTTGTGTTTGATCCAGAAGAAGGACCAGCAACCACAATTTTCATGATCCTTGTTCCAGACTCAGCATCCGATGAACACATCGT
>JALQVI010000118.1:522-2253 GCA_023260395.1 Candidatus Nanopelagicales bacterium | reverse complement strand
TCGTCGTTGGCATGCGGAAAGTTTGAAGAATGCGATTGCAGAAAATACTGCGACGTCTATCTCGCAACTCACTGCGGATGAGAGCAACCAATCAGGTGTTGCGTTAACTTCGCAACTTCGAGGGCTTGGATGGAAACAACCTACGTCGATTGATTCAGGCTTTGGTGATTACCAGCCGCGTTATGTTTTTCAACTTGATTTAGAAAACAAAACCGAAGACGAAATCTTTTCCGGTTTTAATCAGTTATGGCGCCGCAACATTCGTAAAGCTGAAAAGGAGGGGGTCACAGTTCGCCTTGGTGAACGCGAAGACCTTGTAATTTTTCATGAGTGCTATGTAGAGACTGCCAAGCGCGATGGATTCACTCCTCGACCACTTGCTTACTTCGAAACCATGTGGGATGCGATGCGCGCTGAAGCGCCAGAGCGTATGCAACTTTTTATTGCTGAGCATCCTGATCACCAAGGTGCAATCGCAGCAACCACGATGACACGCGTAGGAAATCACTCCTGGTATTCCTATGGTGCCTCGACAACTGCCGCCCGTGATTTGCGACCAAGCAACGCTATTCAATGGGCGATGATTCGTGCCTCGATTGCTGATGGATGTTCGACTTATGACATGCGCGGAATTTCAGACACGCTTGACTCCACGAATCATTTATTTGGATTGATTCAATTCAAACTTGGAACAGGCGGTTTCGCGCAAGAATATGTTGGTGAATGGGATTACGTAATTTCCTCATTGTGGTCCAAAGCGTTTAATTTCTATATGGCACGAAGGTAACCAGACATGACGTTTACTTTGCATGTTGATGCTCCGCGTTGGCGCAAACACTCAAGCTCGGTTGTCGCCAATTACAACCAAGCCGGTGCACAAATCTCGGCTGTCATCAAAGGCAATGGCTATGGCTTTGGTCGCTCCGTACTTTGCGATGAAGCTTCTCGACTTGGTCTGACCAGCGTTTGTGTAGGAACAATCTTTGAAGCTGAAGATGCGCTTGCTAAATTTTCTGGTGACGTCATTGTCATGGAACCATTCACTGAGCTGAATCCTCGTGCCATTGCTGAGTGGACCTCGTTGCTTCGGAATCATTCTTCAAGGTTGGTTGCCATCATCGCAACAAATGAAATAGCAGCACTTTCACATGCTGGAGTTTCTCGCGCATACCTAGAGGGCTTGACGAGCATGCGGCGCTTTGGACTATTAATGCATGACATGGGCAATGCGCTCAGTGCCACAACTCACTCAATCGCCATTGAGGGTCTGTGGTTGCATCTGCCAATTGCAGAGCCCGCCGCCGATCATGTTGCTGTGTACGATGCAATCCCTTCAGACCGTGCTCCAAAGATATCTGGTCATGCGCGAGAAGCACTTGGTTGGATCTCTTGGTATCGCGACTTTGCTAAGACTTATTCACTTCCGCTGCATGTTAGTTTCTCGCATCTCAACGAAAAAGATGTGCGAGCAATTTCTGAAAGAGAAATGGATTTTGATCTAACCGTTCGTGTCGGAACGTCACTGTGGTTAGGTGATCGAAAGGCGCTTCGTGTGACCGGCACCGTACTTGCAGTACACGAAGCTGGACTGAGTCACGATGCCATCGGTTACACCCAAACCGATAGTCATGGTCATAAGAAGGTCATCGTTGTTAGCGGCGGCACATCACATGGTGTAGCTCTTGCTGCACCAGCCAACATCACGAGCGCACGTAAACGTGGTATCGCGGT
>JALQVI010000118.1:0-512 GCA_023260395.1 Candidatus Nanopelagicales bacterium | reverse complement strand
GATGGAAGCCTTGGGCAAAGTGAAGTCACCATTTTCACGCAAAGGCAGCAAATTAACTTTCGCCGAACCACCTCATATGCACGCTTCGATGTTGTGGTGCGACGATGACTCCATCGTGGTTGGCGAAGAAATTGAATGCACAATTCGCAACACAACAGCATCATTCGATGCCATCGTCAGCCTTGACTAACTAGGGCGTTGGCGTAACCGAAGGTGTTGCTGTAGCACTTGCTGTCGGCGATGCCGACGAAGTTGGCGATGCTGAAGGTGACGAGGTTGGGGTAGGCGTAGCCGTTGAGGTCGGTGTCGCGGATGGTGTTGGGCTCAGTGTCAACGATGCGCTTGGCTTTGGCGATGGTGAATCAGTTGGATGAGCACCACTTGGCTCGCCCTTTGGCAAATTTGGCAAGTCGCTAATCGGAGTTCCTTCAAGTGCCAACTTCATAAATGCGGTCCAGATACGCGTCGGGAATGAAGCGCCGTAAACCTTGGCCATACCGCCGGTGCCCTTC
>JALQVI010000117.1 GCA_023260395.1 Candidatus Nanopelagicales bacterium | reverse complement strand
AGAAACAGCGGCCTGTAAAAACTCACCAGAGGCACGGCCATCGCGACCAACAATGGCAAACGGGCGATCATCGACGTGAGACGCAAACTGCCCACGTTCACTAAGAACCTGGGCAGCAGCCACGCCTAAAGACGTAGCAAGATTTGCGGTGAGAAGACCATTAGCAAGTCCCCGCACTCCATCGGTGCCAAAGAGGCGATCCGACATAGCGAATTAACGCTTTGAATATTGAGGTGCCTTGCGAGCCTTCTTCAGACCGTACTTCTTACGTTCCTTGATGCGTGCATCGCGGGATAGGAAGCCAGCCTTCTTAAGGTCTGGGCGGTTGCCTTCGACATCGATTTCGTTGAGGCAACGTGAAATGCCAAGACGCAATGCGCCAGCCTGACCCGAGATGCCGCCGCCGCTGATGCGAGCGATGACGTCGTACGCGCCTTCGAAGTTAAGAGTCTTGAAAGGATCGTTAACCAACTGCTGGTGAACCTTGTTAGGGAAGTAATCCTCAAGGGTGCGACCGTTGATGACCCAACGACCGGTGCCTGGAACCAAGCGCACGCGTGCGATGGCTTCCTTACGACGACCAGTGGCTAGTGCCTTCTTGTCAGCTGGAGCCTTGCGTGGTTCGCGAGATACAACAGGTGCGCTTTCGCTGGTGTATTCGGTTAATTCTTCTGCGTCATCGATGTCTTCGACTACGTCGACTGCGGTTACGTCGGTCATGTTCAGTAATTCCTTTTATCTATCCGGGCGCTTACTGAGCGACCTGGGAAATTTCGAATGGCTTTGGGTTCTGAGCAGCGTGTGGGTGTGCATCGCCTGCGTAAACCTTGAGCTTGCTGATCTGCTGGTTGCTCAACTTGTTGTGAGGCAACATGCCCTTGACGGCCTTTTCGATGGCGCGACGTGGGTTGGTTTCTAGCAACTCGGTGTATGAGGTTGCACGAAGGCCGCCTGGGAAACCGGAGTGACGGTAATCCATCTTGGTTTCGCGCTTGGTGCCACTGAGAGCAACCTTGTCAGCGTTGATGACGATGACGAAGTCACCAGTGTCAACGTGTGAAGCGAAGGTTGGCTTGTGCTTGCCACGCAGCAGGTTTGCAACCTGCGACGCCAAACGTCCAAGGACAACGTCAGTTGCATCAATTACATGCCATTCGCGAGTTACATCGCTTGGCTTTGGGGTGTACGTGCGCACGATTCAGCCTTCTTTATTGCTCTTTAAGATGTGGTTGGCCACATGGGCCACAAATCCCTTAATTTCTAAGGCACTTGCGAACTCAAAGATTACCTCCAAGTTCAGGGTGCGGTCAAAACAAGCACTGTGCAGGTCCTTCAGCCAAAATCTGGCCCGAAAAACCTCCAAAGCAATGGGTTTTTCCGCGAGCGCTCAAATCGGCCAAATCCCAGGATTCGACCCGAAATGGGCTGACTGGCTATTACTCGAACAGATTCCAGTGCTCAACGGCCGGTGGAGCTGCGAAAAACGGTCCGAGCAAGCCTCGCCACTGCACAAATAGGTCAGAGTTTCGAAAGCCTTCCATGTGGTCTTCGACAGTGTCCCAACCGATGGCAACAAGGTAAGTGCTTGGACGCTCTACCCCACGATGCAGGTGCAGAACTTGGAAGCCCTTAGCCTGCGACACGATGCCCTTAGCTTCTTCGATCGCAGCTTCGAATTCGAGTTCTTTGCCAGGCACGATGTCCATGTAGGCAGTTTCCATAATCATGACGTGTTTTGCTCCATCGCAGGTCGGTCAACGTGAATACTCTAAGCATGACACGTCCTGATCTGAGCAATTGGCTGAACCCCGAGAACAATCGTTGGTCGCTGCGCAATGCGCGCGAGTTGTTGCCCACTGGTGAAGTTGCTGCCGCGAAAACTACGCGACCTCTTGCATCCAAGATTGATGACAGCATCGGCGCGATGTCTTTTGATTCAAACAGCGGCTCGCGTGTCATCACCGAGTTTCTGAATTCCTCACGCAGCGATTCGCTGACTGTTGTGAAAAACGATGACCTGGTTTACGAATGGCGTACCGAAGGTTTTGCCGAAGACGAAGTGCACTTAATTTTCAGTGTCACCAAATCAATCACGTCACTTTTGACCGGTGCACTCGTACGCGAATGCGGACTCGATGTGAATGCGCCTGTGACGAAGTATGTGCCCGACGTTGCCAAAAGCGCGTTCGGTGATGCCACCGTTCGCAACTTGCTTGACATGACAGTGTCGATGAAGTTCGTTGAGGACTACACACCTGGACCTGATGTGCGCGACTAT
>JALQVI010000116.1 GCA_023260395.1 Candidatus Nanopelagicales bacterium | reverse complement strand
CAACGAGTCCTAAGTCTGGCATACAGCCTGTAACTGCGCCAAATTCAGGTGGTTTTAGCCTTAGGCTAGGGCGAGATTGGAGGGGACATGACTGCTAAATCTGTAAAGCTCGGCAACACGCGAATTACTGGAAAAGAACAGTATTACACCCCGATTGAGGTCGCTGACGAGATTCTGAGCAATCTCGAATCTCTAGTTGGCAGCCTCAACAGTCGCACAATTATTGAGCCAGCTGGCGGAACAGGCAGTTTCATCACCGCAGCCCAGTCTCATGGGGTCACCAATTTCATCAGTTACGACATCGAGCCACACCACCCCATGGTCACCAAAGGCGACTTCCTGCACAAGAAGATTGTGGGCACTGGGCATATAACTGTCTCTAATCCCCCATTTGGCCGTAACAATGCATTGTCGATTCCGTTTTTTAATCATGCAGCCCCAAGTTCCGATGTCATCGCATTCGTCGTACCTCGTTCGTGGCGCAAGTGGTCGGTGCAAAATCGACTCGATCGCAACTTTGAACTTGTTCGTGATGACGACCTCGACATTAACTACGTTGACCAAGAAGGCGAACTACTCAGTCGTAAGAATCTGTTGCGAACTTGCGTTCAATATTGGATACGCAGTGAGTCACGTCGACCGCTTTACAAAGTTGCTGACATGGGACTCATCACAAGTACAAGTCCTGAACGTGCTGACGCGTCGCTCACCCAATTCGGCTACGGCTGCGGAACGCTCAAGACCACGTTTGACCGAGTACCGAACACAACCCAGATGTTCATCACGATTAATCATCCGAAAGTAAAGAAAGCTTTTCGCGATGGTGATTTCTCGAAGTTCTTCAATAACACCGCGTATACCGAAGCACTTTCAATGCAAGAAATTAACTATGTATTGAACGAACAAATTTTCGGTGACCCGATGTTGCAACTCATCGATTAGTTCGGCGCATTGCCAAAACCTCAAAGTGGTGTGGCAATTCGATAGCCATTCCTGTTAAGCAGGCGAACTTATTCACCAAGTAAGTCTGGGCGATTTTGGCGCGTACGTTCGACGGCTTGTTCATGACGCCATGCAGCTACTTTGGCGTGATCGCCTGAAGTAAGGATTGCCGGCACTTCAAGGTCACGCCATACCGGAGGTCGAGTGTAAATCTGGCCTTCGAGCAAGTTCTCCATCGAGCCAAGTGCAAATGAATCATCCACCGCACTTTCCTGGTTACCCAGGACGCCAGGGATGAGTCGAGCGATGGCCTCGACCATGACAAGGACAGCAACTTCGCCACCAGCAAGCACGTAATCGCCAATGGAAACTTCTTCGACACGAATGCGAGTTTTGTAATGTTGCGCGACGCGTGAGTCAATACCTTCGTAACGACCGCACGCAAAAATAATGTGCTTCTTCGTTGCAAAGTTTGCTGCCATACTGTGCGTGAATTGCTTGCCGGATGGCGTCGGAATAATGAGAACCGTTTCGTCATTCACGAGGTCATCGAGCATGTCTCCCCATGGTTCTGGCTTCATCACCATGCCAGGTCCGCCACCGTAGGGTGAATCATCAACCGTCTTGTGCTTGTCGTGAGTCTTGTCGCGCAAGTCATGCACGTCAACGGACATCAAACCATCGTCGATGGCCTTGCCCATGAGCGATAACTTCAACGGTTCAAGATATTCCGGAAATACCGTGACAACATCAAACTTCAGCATTGTCATCCTCGCGAATCACAATGGCATCGGCTTCGTTCAGTAATCCTGGCGGCGGTGTGATGGTCATGCGCTTGTTTGCCACATCAACATCAGGAACAAACTCACTGACAAATGGAATCAATGCCTCATCAAGACCGTCGCGCTTTACGGCGATCAAATCCTGTGCCGGCAAATGAATGATTTCACTAATGACACCAATTACTTGGCCATCACACACGACATCCATGCCCACAAGTTGATGGTCGTAATACTCATCAGGATCTTCGGGCAGTTCATCTGGATCAACATCAAGCGTGAGCTCGAGTCCGCGCAAACCTTCGGCCACAGTTCGGTCTTCTACCCCGACAAAATGAATGACCAGCCGGCCACTGTGCCACTTGGAAGTTGCTACAGTGACCTGCTGGCCATCAGATGTTTCTAGTACTGCGCCATCGGCGAAGCGGTTGTCTGGTTCATCGGTGAACGGCTCTACGAAAAGATCCCCACGAACTCCGTGAGCTCGCCCGATTCGCCCGACAACGAGCTGCATTGACTAGCGCTCGTCGACGTCGAGAATGTCGATACGCACGTTGCCCTTGTCGGACACAGCGTTCAACACTGTACGAAGCGCGGT
>JALQVI010000115.1 GCA_023260395.1 Candidatus Nanopelagicales bacterium | reverse complement strand
GACACAACTTTCCATTCGTCCTTGATGGACTCACGAATCATTGGTGTGGTGATGCGATCCTTGTGCGAGGCGTAACCCCAAGCGAAACGACCCTTGACACATGAGTGACCTTCGTTTGCGCCACCGTCCTTTGCCGGAACCATGCGGATGAGTTCATCGCCGCGAAGTTCGGCGTTGAATGAACAGCCAACGCCACAGTAGGCACAAGTTGTCTGAACGGTACGAGTAGGCATACCCAATTCGATGACTGACTTTTCTTGCAACGTTGAGGTCGGGCAAGCCTGAACACAGGCGCCACACGACACACATTCGCTCGACAAGAAGTTCAATCCACCTGGGCTGACCTTTGAGTTAAAGCCACGGCCTTCGATAGTCAGCGCGAGAGTGCCCTGAACTTCATCACACGCACGAACACAGCGATTACAAACGATGCACTTGCTGCCATCGAATTCGAAGTATGGGTTCGATGAATCCTTTGGCTCTTGGAGGTGATTCTCACCTTCGTAGCCGTAACGCACATCGCGCAAGCCAACAACGCCGGCCATTTCCTGAAGTTCACAATCGCCGTTTGCAGGACAGGTGAGGCAATCAAGCGGGTGATCGGAAATGTAGAGTTCCATCACATTGCGACGAAGCTTTGCAACCTTGGCAGTCTGGGTGCGAACAACCATGCCGTCTTCGACGGGTGTTGTACATGACGCAGGAGTTCCACGGCGACCATCGATTTCAACCACACACATGCGGCATGAGCCGAATGGTTCGAGCGAATCAGTTGCACACAACTTTGGAATTGAACAGCCCTGTTCGCCAGCAGCGCGCATGACAGAGGTGCCAGCGGCAACCTGTCGTGTGATGCCATCGATGGTGACACTAACGAGTTCTTCGGAAGTGCTCGCCGGTGTACCGTAATCCGGCTCACCAATCCCCGACCGAACGTACTTGAGGTTTTCGGATAGTGATGTCATTACTTACCTCCGGTGCTTGCGTTAATTCCAAAGTCTGCTGGGAACAACTTCAAGGCGCTGCGCACAGGTAGCGGTGTGAGGCCACCCATTGCACACAACGATCCATCCGTCATCGTCTCGCAGAGGTCTTCGAGAAGTTCAAGGTTCTTCGATTGGTCTATACCTGCAACGATACGGTCAATAACCTCGACACCGCGGGTAGAACCGATGCGACATGGGGTGCATTTTCCGCATGATTCTTCGGCACAGAACTCCATTGCAAATCGTGCTTGCTTTGCCATGTTCACTGCCGAGTCAAACACCACAATGCCACCGTGGCCCAGCATGCCGCCGGCCTCGGCCAATGACTCGTAAGCCATGGCAACATTCCACGAGTCAGTTCCTAAGTAAGCGCCAAGCGGGCCACCAATTTGGACTGTCTTGACTGGACGACCAGAGCGGGTACCGCCACCGTAACCATCAACGAGCTCACCAAGGGTTACGCCGAATTCAAGTTCGACGATGCCGCCCTGGGCGATGTTGCCGGCAAGCTGGAATACCTGGGTACCGCGCGAACGTTCGTGACCAAGTGCTTGGTATGCCGCAGCTCCGTCAGCCAACACCATTGGCACAGCCGAGAGCGTCATGACGTTATTAATAACTGTTGGCTTTCCGTATAGACCGACAAGCGCAGGAATCGGAGGCTTTGGACGGATCATGCCGCGCTTGCCTTCGATGCTCTCGAGCATTGCGGTTTCTTCGCCACATACATACGAACCAGCACCCGGGCGAACCTCAAGAGTGAACGCCTTGGTTGAACCGCAGACTGAATCACCAAGCACTCCAGCAGCGGTTGCGACCTCGATGGCTTGGTTCATGGTTTCGATTGCATGTGGGTATTCGCTACGGATGTAGATGTAACCCTTGGTCGCACCAACAGCGATACCAGCAATGATCATGCCTTCGATCAGCGTGAACGGATCGCCTTCCATAAGCATGCGGTCAGCAAAAGTTCCGCTGTCACCCTCGTCAGCGTTGCAGCAGATGTATTTCTGGTCTGCTTCAGCGCCAAGCACGGTCTTCCACTTAATACCGGCTGGGAAGCCAGCACCACCGCGACCGCGAAGGCCTGATTCAGTGACCTGGTCAACGATTACTTCGCTGCTTAATTCAAGAGCCTTGCGCAGACCAACGAGACCACCATGAGCTTCGTAATCCGACAGCGACACTGGATCGATGATGCCAACGCGAGCAAAAGTCACGCGTTGCTGCTTTGAAAGCCATTCGTGCTTGTCAACGATTCCGATGTTGCTCGAGTGAGCGGCGCCGGTGAGCACGCCAGCATCGAGAAGTTCAGCAACTGATGAAGCCGCGACATTGGAATAACCAATTCGACCCTCTGCTGTTTCAACTTCGACGAGTGGCTCGAGCCA
>JALQVI010000114.1 GCA_023260395.1 Candidatus Nanopelagicales bacterium | reverse complement strand
TGAAGGCCCGATAGTTACCAAATGCAATGTGCAATTGGTGATGAGGGGCCTAGCCCTCGGTTGATTCCTCAGCTGGTGCTTCGGAAGTTTCTTCGGTTGCTGCTTCTTCGACTACTGCTTCATCAGCAGCGGCCTCTGCAACTGGGGCTTCTTCTACAACTTCTGCTGCAGCTTCAGCGACTGGTGCTTCTTCAACAGGAGCTGCTGCAGGTGCTTCTGGAGCTCCTGCTGCGCCACCGGCTACGCGCAAAGCGTCGACGGTGCGTACTGCCTGTGAAAGTGGAGCCTGGAAGAGTGCTGCTGCCTTGGCCAGAGCTGCGTTTGCAGCGCCTGCGACCTTGGAGAGCAATACTTCGCGAGACTCGAGCTTTGCGAGCTTCTTGATGTCATCGGCAGTCAGGATCTTTCCATCCATGATGCCGCCCTTGATAACAAGTAGCGGATTTTCCTTAGCGAAGGTATCGAGGCCCTTAGCAGCGGCAACAGCATCGCCCTTAATGAAGGCGATAGCAGTTGGACCCTGCAATAGGTCATCGAAGCCCTGAACGCCAGCATCAGCTGCGGCGATCTTCGTCAAGGTGTTCTTAACGACGGCGTAAGTGGTGTCTTCACCCAATGAACGACGAAGCGTCTTGAGTTGACCCACAGTCAAACCGCGGTACTCGGTCAACACAGCAGCGTTCGAGGCACGGAATTCTTCCGTGATCTCGGCAACTGCGGCGGCCTTGTCAGCGCGTGCCATGGTGCTCCTTAGAGATTGTGGCCCCATGAAAAAAACCCCGCGTAAGCGAGGCATGGCCAGAAAACTGGCTTAATACATCACCTACGCTGGCGCTCTGTTTCTAGAGCCTTAGCCATTGCTGGTTTCCCAACAAGGACCGGCGGTCTTCGGTATGTATGAAGAGTACGGGTTTTGGGGGCCGAGAGTCAAAACGGCCCGATTCAGGCCAGATTCTGGATCCCAAGCTTGGTCGCTGCCTTGGCCAAGCGCCTATCGAGAGTTGCCAACGAAGCTTCCCTCCTATTTGCCAACTCTAGATAAGCCGCATCGTAGGCCGTGAGGTCAAAAGCCAGGGCAATTCTCGAAATCTCGTTGTGGCTCGCAGAAACGAAATCAAATTCAATCGGCAACCCAGAAAATTTATCCACTTCGAAAGTGACTTCTGTGACACCCAGGTCTCGAGCACGTTTGACTAGCACATTCGTAATTTCATATTTGAGCAACGCTGGCGCTACGACTCCTTGCTCAAATGCTGAATGACGCAATTTAGTGAGTTTGGAATTTAGGCGCGGATTGAGAATCCACTCGGCAACAACAGATGTGTCTACGACTATTTCACTAATGCGAATCACGGCCAATCAGTTCACGCATATCAAGATTTGATCCGCCTAGAGCGCCTTGAGCAATGGAATCACAATCAGCGATGAGTTCTTCGACTGACTTACGAGTGGTAGGCATAGGCGTCAGCTGCGCAACGGGCTTGCCGTGTTTTGTAATTGTGATTACTTCCCCATGCCAAGCACGATCCACGATGCTCGCGAAATTAGTTTTCGCATCGTAAACGCCGAAAGTTGATTGATCTTCAACTGGTTGACTACTCATGAATTCAGACTAGATTTCTGGTCTAAATAAGTCAATAGTAATTTCGTGCAATTCTGTATGAACTTGCAAGCGCATTGAGTTTGAATGGAAATAGTTGAGGGCCTGGTCAAATGACCAGGCCCTCAACTATTGACTTTAAGAATTAATCTTCGTCTTCAGCAAGCAGGTTGCGAGTCTTGTTGTAATCCAACTGGATACCAGGACCCATCGTTGTTGAAAGAACAGCCTTCTTGATGTAGCGACCCTTTGAAGAGGATGGCTTCACACGAAGAACTTCGTCCAACGCTGCTGCGTAGTTTTCAACGAGCTGAGCTTCGGTGAACGAAGCCTTGCCGATGATGAAGTGAAGGTTTGAGTGCTTGTCAACGCGGAACTCGATCTTTCCACCCTTGATGTCTTCAACTGCCTTGGCAACATCGAGAGTTACAGTTCCGGTCTTTGGGTTTGGCATGAGGTTACGAGGACCAAGCACCTTACCCAAGCGACCAACCTTGCCCATGAGGTCTGGGGTTGCAACAACGGCGTCGAAGTCCGTCCAGCCACCTGCGACCTTGTCGATGAGTTCGTCAACGCCAACGTGCTCAGCGCCTGCGGCGCGAGCTTCGTCTGCCTTTTCACCAGCGGCGAAGACCAGGACGCGTGCGGTCTTGCCAGTGCCGTGTGGAAGGTTGACGGTTGAACGAACCATCTGATCAGCCTTGCGAGGATCAACACCAAGTGCCATTGCAATTTCGACCGTCTGGTCAAATTTGGATGATGCTGCGCCAGCCTTAGCT
>JALQVI010000113.1 GCA_023260395.1 Candidatus Nanopelagicales bacterium | reverse complement strand
GAACTAGCGGAACGTTCCATGTTTCAGTTCGCGCAACAACTAGATTACACCTCAGAACAATTCAAGGACGCCGTGAAATTGGTGAGCGCTGCACTCGAGCAGATCAACTCAACAGACTGACTTTAGAGTCAACAATAGCCGGATAAGAAACGTGCTTGATTTCCATTCTTAACACTCAAGAAACATCACGTTTGTAACATAAATTGCAAGTTGATCTTTGGAGGCTCTAATGAACCAAGACATAAACGCGCAATTTGCCCAAGTGGACAAATCCTGGAATGAAGCCACAGTTGTGGCTCAAGCAGGCCGACCTCGACGAAGTGCTGGCGCTGCGATGAGTCAACCAATTACTTTGAGTTCTACTTATGTGCACGGCAGCGACCTAAGTTACGGTCGCGACGGAAATAATTCGTGGAGCGCCTTAGAGGCAGCACTTGGCGAACTTGATGGCGGCACCGCCACAACTTTTTCATCAGGACTTGCCGCGGCAACAGCAATCGCCTCGCTCGTTCCAACGGGTGGCAAAGTTGTCATCCCGCAAGCTGCTTACTACGGAGTCAAAGGGATCTTCGGCGCAGCCGCCGACCTTAATCACATCACTGTTCAACTCGTTGATGGAGCTGATACAGCCGCGTGCATTCAAGCGTGTGAGGGCGCTGCAATGGTGTGGATGGAATCAATCGCAAATCCCACCCTTGTGGTACAAGACATTTCCGCAATAAGCGCCGCAGCTAAAAATGCTGGTGCCATTGCAGTCGTTGATGCAACTTTCGCTACTCCACTTCGCCAAAAACCACTTGAACTTGGCGCTGACATCGTTTTACATTCCGCTACAAAATTTATAGGTGGCCACTCCGATTTATTACTTGGCGCAGCTACTACCAACAATGACGCGTTAGCCGCACGAATTTATTCTTACCGACATGACAACGGCGCTATACCAGGAGCACTTGAAACGTTCTTAGCATTGCGAGGACTTCGCACACTGGCGGTTCGCTTGGATTGCTCGCAGCGAAATGCACTCGAACTCGCTACTCGTCTGGCTGCTCACCCTAAAGTGACAAAGGTTAACTACCCAGGACTCGAGGGTGACTCTCAACATGAAATAGCACAACAGTTACTTCCACATGGCTCTGGTGCCATGTTGTCATTTGAACTCGATGCAACGCCAGAGCAGGCCGACTCTGCACTTGAGAGCCTTGCTCTCATCACACATGCGACAAGTTTGGGCGGAGTGGAAAGCCTTATCGAGCGACGCGCCCGTTATGAAGCAGAAATGAATGCTGGCGTGCCGCTCACTCTGTGTCGCTTCAGCGTCGGAATCGAAAACGTCAACGATTTGTGGCGTGACCTTGAAGCCGCTTTGAATCGGATGTAGCCGTTTAACTGTTGCTTCAATACATCAAGACTGACTATTTGAAGCCCTTTGTAGTTTCAGCCAAAATGCAACACGGCTTAATGCCCGTCACTACCAGTAGTCCTCATCACAAGCATTACGCCGAGTCCCGCCAACGCCATGCCGACCAATCCAATAAATGGAATTGTTTCGCCAAACAGAAAATATGCCTGGACTGCCGCAAATGGTGGGACTAGGTAATACAGACTCGAAACGCTGCCCGCGCTCCCTTTACGAAGCAATGAATACAGCAAGAAGATAGATCCAATAGACAAGACCATCGAGCTCCACATCAGGCCTCCAAAGAACTGTGGAGTCCACTCGACTGCATAGTCACCAACAAGAACCGTGGTGATGATGAACAGCACTGCGGTAACCGCATATTGGACGGCCGTGCCAGTCACGAAGTCGATATCACCACCGGTCTTCTTTTGTGCGATGTAACCCAACGTCGTGCCGAACAAAGCTATGAAACTCGAAATAATTCCTGCAGTACTAAATTGCGATGACACATCACCTTGCAAAACTTTAGGCAAAAGCAAAAGCGTAACACCAACAACGCCTAGCGCAAGTCCCACTGCCTCGATGAAGCGGAATCGCTCACTCAACATCGGAATTGCAAGAAGTGAAACAAATACTGGCTGCAGGGAAACAATGACTGAAGTGATACCAGCCGAGACGCCTAGGTGAATCGCGTAAAATACTCCACCGATGTAGACAAAATGAAGCAGAAATGCCACTAATGCCTGATGCCACACTTGGGTCCTGGTGAAGGCAAAGCGTTTCTTTTGAATAACTGCAACAACTACAAGCACGACTGCTGCCAGCGTGTAACGCAAACTCAGGAAAATAAACGGCCCCGAATACGGATGAACATATTTTGCGGCAACAAACCCAGTGCTCCACAAGAACACAAAGATCCAGGGAACGAGCTTCGTAGTTTTATCTGATGTCATCGACATTACTTTCCTACCTTCTTTGCGCCTTTGAGCACTGAATCCAGCAA
>JALQVI010000112.1:282-2404 GCA_023260395.1 Candidatus Nanopelagicales bacterium | reverse complement strand
ACTTGAGCGTGATTTTCACTCGATGCCTTGATGTAAGTACCAATGCCACCGTTCCACAACAAATCAACCTTTGCGCGCAAAATGTGCGACAAAAGTTCGTTAGGCGTCATCGAATCTGCATCGGACTGAATGTCGAGTGCCGCGCGAACTTCCGGCGTGATTGGAATCGACTTTTCACTACGTGAATAGACGCCACCACCGGCGCTGATCAAACTGCGGTCATAGTCATCCCATGACGAACGTGGCAATGCAAACATGCGCTGACGTTCCTTGAACGACGATGCTGCATCCGGTGTTGGGTCAAAGAAAACGTGACGGTGATCGAATGCGGCAATCAGGCGCGTGTGCTCCGAGAGCAACATGCCGTTACCGAATACGTCGCCGCTCATGTCGCCAACGCCAACCGCGGTGAAATCTTGCTTCTGGCAATCAATGCCGAGCTCGAGGAAGTGGCGCTTAACGCTCTCCCACGCACCACGAGCCGTGATGCCCATGGCCTTGTGGTCGTAACCAATCGAGCCACCCGATGCGAACGCATCACCCATCCAGAATCCACGATCAAGCGAAATCTGGTTAGCGATGTCAGAGAACGTTGCGGTTCCCTTGTCCGCAGCAACCACGAGGTATGGATCATCAGAATCGTGACGAACGACCAACTGTGGCGGCACGACTGCGCCCTGGACCAAGTTGTCGGTGACATCAAGCAATGCGCCGATGAACATTTGGTAGCAAGCGATACCTTCGGCCAACCATGCTTCACGATCGCTGGCGTCCGGGCTCTGCTTCACTACGAAGCCACCCTTTGCACCCGATGGCACGATGACTGTGTTCTTCACCATCTGTGCCTTGACGAGGCCAAGAATTTCGGTACGGAAATCTTCGAAACGATCTGACCAACGAAGACCACCACGGGCCACCATGTCGAAGCGCAAGTGAATGCCCTCAACACGAGGTGAGCACACCCAGATTTCAAACATTGGAACTGGCAATGGCAGATCAGGCACGCGGCGCGATTCAATCTTGAATGACATCACGCTCTTGTATGCGCCGTCGTCGTTGCGCTGGAAAACGTTGGTGCGGATTGTGGCGCGCACCAAATCGATGCTGCCGCGCAAAATGCGGTCATGGTCAAGGCTCTTGACTGCATCGAGTGACTTGGTGATCTTTTCGAGCAGTGCTGTTTCGGCGGCCTCACGGTCATCGGTGAACGATGGATCAAAGCGAATGCGGAATAGTTGCAGCAACATCTGAACGAGGCCCACGTTGGCGAGCAACACTTGCTGCAAGTAACCCTGGCTGAAAGGCGTTCCTGCTTGGCGCAAGTACGCAGCGTAAGCGCGAATGATTGCAACATTTCGCGCGGTCAGACCGGCGTGAACCACGAGTGCGTTAAAGCCATCGCTATCCACTTCCCCGTTCCATGACGACATGAATGACTCACAGAAACGTTCGGCTAATGTGTCGAGCGCTGGCACAGCGTCAACATCGAAACCGATACCGAAGTCATAAACAAACGCAGTCGCTGAATTCGCACGACGAATATCGAATGCGCGCTCGTCGATAACTTCAATGCCCATGTCATGAAGCATCGGTAGCACTGACGACAACGTAATTGGCTTGCCCAGACGATAAATCGTGAAGCGACGTGCGCCCTCTTCTTCGTCCGGCGAATCGCTGAGCGCAACCGAGATTGCGTTCTCTGGCGCGAACTCCAACGCTTCGAGACGTGTGATATGTGAGACTGCGAGAGCCGCTGGAACATGTTCCTTGAATGATTCAGGGAATGATGCGGACCACTTGCGCTGTACGCGGGCGCCGTCTTCTTCACCGAGTTGGGTGACAACTTCATCAGCGAAATCGTCTTCCCAGAAACGGGTTGCAACGGTCAACGCATCTTCGAGTGCATCGAGGTCAACTTCAACGACCTGAACGCCTGCTGGCATGCGCACATCAAATGCCAAACGAGCAAGCACGGATTCGGTCAAACGAGCAGTGAAATCAACGGATTCTGCGCCGTAAGTATCGAGCAAGATATTTTCCATGCGAACACGAACTTCGGTCGTGTAGCGATCGCGAGGGAAATACACCATGACTGAGGCGAAACGGCCGAGCGTTTCATTGC
>JALQVI010000112.1:0-272 GCA_023260395.1 Candidatus Nanopelagicales bacterium | reverse complement strand
CGCGCAAAGACGCGAACCTGACGGCGCTCCTGCAACTGCAAAACACCACGAGCAACCTCTTCGAGTTCGGTAGCAGTAACTTGGAAAAGCTGGTCGCGTGGGTACGTCTCGAGGAACTGAATCAGATCCTTACCGCTGTGAGAATCTGCATCGAGCGCGAATGCTTCGATGACTGTCTCGGCCTTGCGCGAGATAACAGGGATCGTGAAAACAGATTGCGTGTATGCACTCGATGAGTAGAGACCGAGGAAACGGTATTCGCCAACGACGTT
>JALQVI010000111.1 GCA_023260395.1 Candidatus Nanopelagicales bacterium | reverse complement strand
GAGTGGCAAACGGGTGAGTATAATGTGGGAATCTGCCTTTTGGTCTGGAATAACACGGGGAAACTTGTGCTAATACCGAATAAGCCCTTACGGGGAAAGTTTTAACGCCGAAAGATGAGCCTGCACTTGATTAGCTAGTTGGTAAGGTAAAAGCTTACCAAGGCAACGATCAATAGCTGTTCTTAGAGGAAGACCAGCCACATTGGGACTGAGACACGGCCCAGACTCCTACGGGAGGCAGCAGTGGGGAATCTTGCACAATGGGGGAAACCCTGATGCAGCGATGCCGCCTTCGGCCATAACCGTGTGGGCCTTGCCGAAAAGTGACTTACAAATAATTGCAGTCTTGAAGCCGTTTGCACGAGCTTCAATCGCAGCACGAAGACCCGCGCCACCTGCACCGATGATGACTACGTCGTATTGATGACGTTCAATCTGTGTCATGTGTTTTCAGATCTCCTTAGAAGAAGTAGAGATTGTCGATGGCGCCAGAGGCGACGCAGCGGACATAAAGATCAGCAAGTGCTACACCGAAAAGTGAGACCCATGCGAACTTTGCGTGATGTGCATTCAGGCGCGATACGCCAGTCCACATCTTGTAACGGAATGGGTGCTTGCTGAAGTGCTTCAAGCGACCGCCAACAGCGTGACGGCACGAGTGGCACGACAGCGAGTACATCCACAAGAACGTTGCGTTAGCTAGCAACACCAATGTGCCAACGCTCATGTGACCCCATTCGCCATCAGCGTTTTTGAAAGCAAGGATGGCGTCGATGCTCAAGAGAACGTTGAACACAAGTCCAGCGAAGAAAAAGTAACGGTGAATGTTCTGACCGATTAGTGGGAACTTGGTTTCACCCGAGTACGACTTGTGTGGTTCGGACACAGCGCATCCTGGAGGTGACATCCAGAACGAGCGGTAGTACGTCTTGCGGTAGTAGTAGCAAGTCATACGGAAGCCCAATGGGAAAATCAAAATCAGCAACGCCGGTGAAAGTGTCCACCACACACCAACAGGTGTTCCGAGAAGTGATGCGCCTTCAACACAGTTTGCGGACAAACATGGTGAATAGAACGGCGAGATCAACGGCTCGGCGAAGTAGTAAGCGTTTTCGAATGCACGCCATGTGGCGTAAACGATGAACGATACGAGGACCACAACCGAAATCAGCGGCTGGATCCACCAGCGGTCTGTGCGGAGGTGCTTTTCATTGATGCTGGCGCGACCGGGCGCACCCGTGCCATGCTCGAGAGATGTTGCCATGAGCCCAATTTTAGAGGGATTTACAAGGCCCCGTTCAGTGAGTTCGGGGTTCCATCTTGTGAAATCAGGCACAAATGAGCCCGATTTCAAGCCATAAACGCCCTAGAGCAGCGCGGCACGCAATTGGTCGACGGACGTCACGATATGAGTTGCCCCTGCGGCTTCGAGTTCGCCTTCCCCCGCATAGCCCCAGGTGACACCGATGGAGGGCAAACCGTGCTCGGCTGCGCCATGAATGTCGTGCTCACGATCGCCAATCATGACAATGCTCGCGCCGTCACACAGCTTGAGTTCATTCACCGCATGCTCGATGACGAGTGACTTAGTTCCACGCAGTGAACCATCTTCATCGCTACCAGCAATCACATCAAAGTGATGATCCAAATTAAAGTGGCGCAAAATATTCACTGCTGCGTAATCAACTTTGGATGTCGCAACAGCTACGCGCTTGCCTGCCTTGTTCAAGTCAGAAAGTAATTCAGGAATGCCTTCGTAAACTGCGTTTTCGTATGCCCCAGTTTCGTTGTAGTACTCGCGGTACAACCGAACAGCATCGGCCACATGTGACTCGTCGATGCCACCAATATCAGTGAACGACGTCCAAAGCGGTGGACCTAAGTAACGGCGAAGGTCGTCGCCCGTTGGCTCGGGGTAACCCAATTCACGCAAGGCATGCTTAACGCCGTTGCCAACACCAAGGCCCGAATCAGTCAGCGTGCCATCGAGGTCGAAAAGTACGACGTCCCAACTCATGGGTGAACGAAACCGATTTTGTCGTAAACATCAGCGATAGTTGCACTCGCGATTTCGCGAGCACGCACAGCGCTTTCACGCATGAGACGTTCGAGTTCAGCAGGATCTGTCAGGTACGCCTCGACCTTGGCTTGATAAGGCTCGATGAAACTCAATACAGCAGCGGCAGTTTCTTTCTTGAGGTCGCCATACATGCGACCTTCGAAACTCTTCACCAAATCGTCGATAGACGTTCCGGTGTATGCCGACATGATGGTTAACAAGTTTGAAACTCCAGCCTTATTCGCTGGATCAAAAGCCACAACAGAATCTGAGTCAGTAACAGCCGACTTAATTTTCTTTTCGGTCGTTTTGAGCGGATCCAACAAGTTGATGCAACCGCTCGGTGAAGACTTACTCATTTTTGCTGTTGGATCCTGAAGGTC
>JALQVI010000110.1 GCA_023260395.1 Candidatus Nanopelagicales bacterium | reverse complement strand
TAGAAGCCGTTCAGTTCTTGCAAGAGGTCAATGGCACGGTTTACGGACGTGTACCCGGTGTAGTGATGATTGCCGAAGAGTCCACTGCATGGCCAGGTGTTACCCAACCGACAAGTAACAATGGCCTGGGCTTTGGTCTTAAGTGGAACATGGGCTGGATGCATGACACTTTGGGTTATGTAAAACATGAACCAATTCATCGCAAATACCACCACAACGAAATGACGTTTCCACTCATGTATGCGTGGAGTGAGCAGTATGTATTGCCGATTAGTCACGACGAAGTTGTGCACGGCAAAGGTTCGCTGTTAGCTCGCATGCCAGGCGACAATTGGCAGCGACTTGCAAATGTTCGTGCCTACTTGGCCTACATGTGGAGCCACCCAGGCAAGCAATTAATCTTCATGGGAACTGAATTCGCCCAACCCGCGGAATGGTCGCAAGCACATGGCTTGGATTGGTGGGTGCTGGATCAGCCTGGACATTCAGGTGTGGCAGCACTCGTCAAGAACCTCAATGCCATCTACAAGGAAACACCTGCACTCTGGGAACGCGACAATGAGCCAGCTGGATTCCAGTGGCTTGTTGGAGATGACGCTGAAGGCAACGTCTTTGCTTGGGTGCGATACGACAAGCAAGGCACTCCGCTTGTTTCCATCACGAACTACTCCCCTGTCGTCCGCGAAAATTACTCGATTGGCTTGCCGCAATCTGGTTTATGGCAAGAAGCACTCAACACCGATGCGCTGGATTTCGGTGGTTCAGGGCAGGGCAATTTCGGTGTAGTCACCGCCCATGATGGACCGTTACATGGCCAGCCAGCTCATGCGTCGATGACACTGCCACCGCTGGCAACCGTGTGGTTGCGTCCGGCTTAATCGAATTGATTAGCGATTAGAACAACGCGTTACTGAGTGCGACGCGAGCTTTAAGGACAGCAGGGTCTGCAGGTCCGGCGATGTCGAATAACTGTAACAATCGCTCGCGCACTACTGGGCGTGATTCAACGTCGTCTCGAATGACATTGATGAGTCGCTCAAATGCTTTCGAATATTCATTACACAAGAATTCGATGTCAGCAATCTGCAGGTGAGTGTCAACATCAGTCCCAGTGAGCGCCAACACTTCATCAAAATCCACACCATCAGTGCGCTGAAGTAACTCGACATTCAAGAGACCGATTTTTGCGATTGCGTCATTCGGTGTTGCTTTCAAAACTTCTTGGTAGGCCGCTACTGCTGCAGTCCAGTCACCAGCTTCGAGCGCTGCCTCGGCCGCATCAAAACGCGGGTCGCTCACAATTTCTGGCTCGACAGGTAAGGCTGATGATCCATCGGCAAGACCTACGACTCCTGCGCTCTTTGCAGCTGCTAATACTTGCTCAATAACTTCACGCACTTGCGGCTCTGGCAATGCTTCTTGGAACAGCCCTAGTGGCTGTCCCGCAACGAAAGCCAGCACCATGGGAATTGATTGAACCTGGAAAGCCGCAGCCAATTGTTGCTCGGCTTCGATATCAATCTTTGCCAAGATAAATGCGCCTGCGTATTCCGCGGCAAGCTTTTCCATAATCGGCGACAAAGCCTTACAAGGCGCACACCACTCTGCCCATAAATCAACAATGACGGGCACGGTCAAAGACTGTTGGAGCACATCAACTTCAAACGAAGCCGTCGTTACATCCTTAACGAATGGGCTTGCTTGATGTGATTGCATCGCCGGCTTTGCAGCCGCTTCGCGAGCCTTTGCTAATGCCGCTAGATCAATTGCGCCTTGAACGTTGATTGATGGTTGAGTCACACCCCTATTGTCTCGCGCTCGCGTAGAATTGCTGACCATGGACTGGAGTACACGATCGTGCGCCCGCAATGGCCACCTGACGTTCGAGCCAACAGATGCAAGTTACGCACAACAACTTTCGGCCGATACGCCAGTTGGTGTGGCTTGGAAGTGTCTTCGATGTGGCGCATTCATCCCTGGTGCTGCGTTTGAACATGGCCCCGTAGAACACGCACCAGCAGTCTTGCACGACCGACAAATCCGCGACCGGGTCATCATTCGCTTTCTGGCTGTCGAACGTGGAATTCGCGGCTTTATTGTTCTATTAATTGGCTTGGCTCTACTCCAACTCAAAGGTTCCCAAGAGAGTCTCGAAATCACGCTTTCGAAGTCATTACCCCTGTTGAAACCATTTGCAGATCAAATTGGATGGGACATCAACAATTCGCGAGTTATCCATCTGCTTGATGTATTCCTGCAAGCAACGCCACATACACTCTGGATTATTGCCATTGCACTTCTTGGATATGGTGTATTGCAACTCACCGAATGCCTCGGACTGTGGTTTCAAAAGCGTTGGGCTGAATACTTAACGGTTGTGGCAACGAGCGCATTTATTCCAATCGAAGTTTATGAACTCACACATACGGTGACCCTCTTAAAAGCAGGCGCACTCGTCATCAACA
>JALQVI010000010.1 GCA_023260395.1 Candidatus Nanopelagicales bacterium | reverse complement strand
GCTTCGTGCAGATTTTGCATTGAGCTTGGCTGAACTTTATGGAAATGAAGTTCCGGCATACAACACTCTCGTCGATGTCTCGCGCGAAGTGAACGAGCGCTTCATCGCAAAGAACGGCGAAGCTGCAGAACGTCTCGGCAGCGTTGATCGAGTCACCGCTGAACGACACGGCGCAATCCGTGTTGGTTCAGTGCGCGAGATGTCACAAGCCGCTCGCATCTTCGGCGGCTTTGGCATGTATCCAGTTGGGTTCTACGACCTTCGCGATGCGCTCAAGTCATCCGTGCCAGTTGTCTCGACGGCATTCCGTCCGATTGATGCCGATGAACTTGCGCGCAACCCGTTCCGTGTTTTCACATCGATGCTCGCGCACGATGACCGTCGCTTCTTTGATCAAGAGACCGAAGCAAAGCTCGAAGCATTCATGGCCGCTCGCACATTGTTCAATGACGAACTCCTTGCGCTCGCCGATAAGTCAGTTGCGCAAGCAGGCCTGAACGAAACCGATGCGAAGCGCTTCCTCGAACTAGCAACTGCAGCGTTCAAACTTTCCGAAGAGCCCGTCGACCACGATTGGTACTTCCACCTCGAAAAGATCAGCTCGGTGGCATCCGACATCGGTGGCGTGCCATCGACTCACATCAACCACCTCACCCCTCGCGTGCTCGACATCGATGACCTGTACAACACGATGGAATCGCAAGGCATCGTCATGATTGACGAAATCCAGGGCCCACCAGATTGGGAAGGTCCAGACGTATTGCTTCGTCAGACTTCATTCAAAGCACTGGCCGAAGAACGCCAGTTCAAGCATGCCGATGGATCAATCCAGCCAGGCAGCCTGCGCGTGCGATTCGGCGAAGTGGAACAGCGTGGAATCGCACTGACACCAAAGGGTCGCGACCTATATGACGCCCTGGTGGCCGAAGTCGACGAACGCCTCCACAACGGCGCCGAAGGCACTCGCGTGGATGTCGCCCGTGAGGTCTGGCGTGAGAAAATGCCTAAAACAGAGAGCGAAATGGCCATTGAGGGCCTGGGCTACTTCACGTTCGAGGTCACCAACCCAGAACGCGTTGCCGAAATCCAAGCCGCATCGCTCAAAGACCTGATTACATCGGGTATTTTGGAACCACAGCCAATCGTTTA
Source organism: Candidatus Nanopelagicales bacterium (assembly GCA_023260395.1). Classification (GTDB taxonomy): domain Bacteria; phylum Actinomycetota; class Actinomycetes; order S36-B12; family UBA5976; genus UBA5976. Next base: position 36,580 of record JALQVI010000010.1, on the reverse strand, counting down.
CGAAGACTTTTTGCCACGATCGGCCGCCGGAATCTTTAAGTCGAACTTGACTGATGATGGCAGCCGTAACGACCAGCAAGACGGTGTCCACTACGACATCGACAAGCTCTCGGAAGTGATCGGCGTAGAAATCCATGACCCGATGGAACTGTACGCAGCGCAACAGCAAGAATCTTTACAGAACGCCGAACTCGCTCTCGACCTAGTCATTACCCAGTAAGAACCGTCACCTAAGGAAACACATGACAACGCAAGTAGAAACACAAAGCATCGTTGCCGAACTCGAAGCAGCACTTGCCCGCATCGGCGTGAACGCTGCATCTGTGGCTGGCCCGAATCCAGTCTTGACGCCAGTTACTGGTGAACAGATTGCGACCACATACGTGTCGAACAAGGCCGACGTCCAAGCCGCTATTACTGCAGCCGACGAAGCTTTCCGTACATGGCGTGAAGTTCCAGCACCCGTACGCGGTGCTTTGATCAAGCGTTGGGGCGAGTTGCTCACCGAGCACAAAGAAGACCTCGCGATTGTTGTTGCCGCTGAAGTTGGCAAGATTCACTCCGAAGCTCTTGGTGAAGTTCAGGAAATGATCGACATCTGCGACTTGGCCGTTGGTCAGTCACGTCAGTTGTTCGGCAAGACCATGCCATCTGAGCGTCCAGGTCACCGCCTTGCTGAAACTTGGCACCCACTTGGTGTTGTTGGCGTTATCTCGGCATTCAACTTCCCGGTTGCGGTTTACGCATGGAACACTGCGCTTGCACTTGTTGCAGGTGACACCGTTGTGTGGAAGCCAGCCGAATCATGCCGCTTGTCTGCCGTTGCAACAAACGCACTTCTTGCCAAGGCAGCTGCCGAAGTTGGCGCTCCAGCCGGCATTCACCAGCTCGTTCTTGCTGATCGTCACGATGGCGAACCATTGGTATCTGATCCTCGCGTTGCATTGTTGTCTGCAACCGGTTCAGTACGCATGGGTCGCGAAATCGCGCCGACCGTTGCAGCACGCTTCGGTCGTATCTTGCTCGAACTTGGTGGCAATAACGCCGCTATCGTCACACCGTCAGCAGACCTTGACCTCGCACTTCGCGGTGTTGTCTTCGCTGCTGCTGGTACTGCCGGTCAGCGTTGCACCACACTTCGCCGTCTCATCGTGCACGAATCAATCGCTGATGCTTTCGTTGACCGCATTGTGAAGGCATACGGCACATTGACCATCGGTAACCCACGCGAAGAAGCAACTCTCGTAGGTCCACTAATCAACAAGAACAGCTTTGAAGCACAGCAAGCCGCAATTGCCAAGGCAGTTGCCGAAGGCGGCACCGTTGCTTGTGGTGGTAACCGCGTTCTTTCGGACAAGTTCGAAAACGGTTACTACGTTGAGCCTGCAGTTGTTCGCATGCCATCACAGACATCTGTTGTCGAAGACGAAACCTTCGCACCGATTCTTTATGTCATGACATACAAGACACTCGATGAAGCAATCGCAATCCAGAATGGCGTGCCACAGGGCTTGTCATCAGCGATCTTTACCAACGACCAGATGGAAGCCGAAATCTTCTTGTCAGCTCGTGGTTCAGATTGCGGTATCGCCAACGTCAACATCGGTACATCCGGTGCTGAAATCGGTGGCGCATTCGGTGGCGAAAAGGAAACCGGTGGCGGTCGCGAGTCCGGTGCTGATTCATGGAAGGCGTACATGCGTCAGGCCACGAACACCATCAACTACTCAGGTCAGCTTCCACTAGCGCAAGGCGTGAAGTTCCTCTAAATCACGAAACATAAATCACATCTGAAGCCGGATGCAAAAGTTTGATCATGACTTTTGCATCCGGCTTCCGGCGTTATAACCCAATTACACCGCAGGTGATTGATTACGGGATTCGTTGTGACTGACCATGAGTAATCCGATGATGATGAGTAGGCAGCCGAACCATCCACGCGGGGCCATTGGTTCGCCGAGTAAAAAGATGCCGAACATCGTTGCGACGAACGGTTCGCTAAGCAACAGAGTTGCGACAACACCTGGGGCCAAGTGCGTGATACCCACGCCAAACATCATGTAAGAAATTGTGGTTGACGCTAGACCGAGCCAGAGCGCGAGCGCAATCCCTTTGGGAGTTGTCAGCCAAGCCGAATCCATAAATATGAACGGCAGCAATACAACCGCGCCGATTGAGAAGGATGCCGAGAGGCCATCAGTCGCGTGATGGCCATCGTCAACGAGTCGAGCGCCGACAACTGTGTAGAACGCGTAGGAGGCTGCCGCAATCGCAGCTGAGCATGCGCCTAGAACACGATGGTCTCCACCATCATTCGACGTTGGAGCGCTCAACAACACAACACCAACAACCGCAAGCACTGTTGATACGACCCACACTCGACCTGGCCACGGTTTACCGAACATGCGCGCGATTGTTCCGGCGAGCATCGGGGCAAGCGAGATTGAAACCAACGAAGCAACCGCTGCACCTGCCAATTGCACTGCAGCAAAGAATGAGGCCATGTATGACGCAACGCTCAAACCCATAACCCACACACGTGGTCGCTTCCACAGCATCACGAGTTCAGAAAGTCCGCGCGAATATATCGTCACGGCCATCAGTCCTAAGGCGCCGATTCCGAGTCGAGCAGCGGCGATTGATGTTGAACTTGCTTCAACATCGGAGAGCACGCGAGCAGTACCAGTCGTACCGAACAGCACGCCAGCCATCAAGACGATGAGGACTGCGCCGCTGCGATCTGACTTTGCCATCCGTTACTCCAACTGCTCGCTTCGATAAAGCCTTGCTTCAGCATTCCACATCACTCGCTCGGCAGGTTTCACCATGTGGGCACAAAGAAAGGCCCGACGGAAGAGTCCGTCGGGCCTTTCCAGTAAGTGCTACTACTTAAAAAGAACTAGACCGATCTGGTCGCCGAACTGGTTAAAGAGGTAGAAGAACGCAAGAGCCGCGCCAACAAGAGCGATGTCCTTGTTGAATGCGATCTGCTCGTTCTGCTTTGCAGTGGCGTCTTCTTCTTTCCAGAACTGGTGCATGAGAACTGCAGTAACGAAAAGAACGACAGCAATGACAAGCGCGCCATAAGCGGCGAATGCGCCAAGCACGATGCTAAGGCCACCGAGTAGGAATGCGATGCCTGAAAGTAGAACTGAAAGACCAGGTGCTGGGACCTTCTTGTACTGTGCGTAGCCGGTCATTGCTTCTTTAGCCTTGAAGTGACCAATGCCTGACATGATGAAAAGTGCGCCGAACAAAATGCGGGCGACGAGTAGAACGATGTCCACGGGATCTCCTAAGTAGTTTTCGACGGATGTCGAGTACAGGAAACAGTATAGTTGAACTTTCAACTAAATTACATCAGCCCAAATATGGCGTGTTTAGAGCAGAACACGAAGGTTTTGCCTATTGGTAGCCACTTTCGCCAAACTGCATAGTGGCCAATGCGGCATTAGCCTGAATGGATGCGCACAGCCCAAACCAAGAATGGTTTCGCCCCGAAAAAGTGCGCAACATGCGGCTTGGATTTTGAGTGGCGCAAGAAATGGGCACGCGATTGGAACAACGTTAAGTACTGTTCCGAGAAATGTCGACGATCCGCATGACGCGCATTATTTATGTCGCTTTCGATCAGCTCAATGTTGAGCGCGGTGCTATGAAGACAGCCGACAAATCGACCGACCACATCGTGTTGGTCGAGAGCCAGCGCATGGTCACCGGTCGCAAGTGGCACAAACAGCGACTGCAATTTCTGATTTCCTGCGCGCGACATTTTGCCGAAGAGCTGCGTGCCGATGGCTGGACTGTTTCTTACATTCAGTCCCCGACCACTATCGATGGACTCACCCAAGTAAAGACGTCCAACCCCGGTGCCGAAATAATCTGCGCAACGCCGAACTCGTATCGAATGCGCGCAGCGCTTGCAGATTTCGGCGTGACGTTTGTTGAGAATGATTTCTTCTTAACGTCGGAATCACTATTTACATCGTGGGCCGAGAAGCAAAAGACATTCACAATGGAAAATTTCTATCGCGCGCAACGTCGTCGTCTTGGCATCTTGATGGACGGCGCCGAGCCAGTTGGCGGTGCGTGGAACTTTGATGCTGACAATCGCCAACCTCCCCCAAAGGTTCACGATTGGGGCGAGCCGCTCTATTTCGAGTTCGACGACATTGACCAGCAAGTGCTGGGTGAATTGGATTCGCAGGCGTGGGGAAACATCGCCGACAAAATCTGGGGCACATCTCGGACCGAAGCATTGGCTCAAATGGATCACTTCTTTGCGAATCACTTTGCTGAATTCGGACCATACGAAGATGCCATGCCAAATTCGAGCTGGAGTGGACACCATTCACTGCTCAGCCCCTACCTAAACAATGGATTGCTCACTGCGGCTGAAGTTGTGAAGGCAGCACTGGCGCGCTTTGCACAAGGTGATATTCCCATCTCGTCCTGCGAAGGCTTCATTCGACAAATCATCGGTTGGCGCGAATACATCAACGGTATGTATTGGTACCTTGGCGAGGACTACCGCGACAACAATCACCTTGAAGCTGGGCGCACATTGCTACCGCTCTTCCATGATCCGAGCGCGACGAAAATGCGATGCGTTTCGTCGGTCGTGACTGATGTGCAGGAACGTGGCTGGACACATCACATTCCACGGCTGATGGTGCTCAGTAACTTGGCGCTTCTGACCGGTGTGAACCCGCAAGAGTTTCTGGATTGGATGCGAGAAGTATTTATCGACGCCGCTGATTGGGTCATGGTTCCCAATGTCATTGGGATGGCAACACATGCAGACGATGGCGTATTGATGACCAAGCCCTACGCGGCTGGTGGCGCATACATTTCGAAAATGGGCCAGTTCTGCAAAGGCTGCGCGTTTGACCCAAAGAAGCGCTCAGGCGACGATGCATGCCCGTTCACAACGCTTTATTGGGACTTCCTTGATCGCCACGCGGAAGAGTTCGCGACCAATCACCGCATGTTCCAACAGATGGGCGGCCTGCGCAGACTCAGCGATTTACCTGAGGTTAAGACGCGAGCTGCCCAAGTTCTTGACGGCCTAGATTCCGGCCTTATTTAGACAATTTAACTCACTTGGCTTTGAACGCAACAGCCTTTGGTGCCGTAGTGGCTGCTAGTGCCGTCGTGACCGAAATCTTGGCCGTAAAACTCTTACCTTTTGCCAAGCCTTTAATCGTGCACGTGGTTTTTGTAACTGTGGTGCACGTTTTATTTCCTGGAGTTACTTTAACCGTGTAGCCAGTTATGTTCGAGCCGCCGTTACTTAGAGGCGCACTCCATGTGAATTTCGTCGAGCCTTTGGCGGGAACAGCCGTAAGCTTCGTGGGCGCTCCAGGCACATCTCCAATCACAATTGTGTTCGGCATTTCAAAACTGCTTGTTACGCCATCAGTTGTAATAGCGACGACTCTAAATGCATATGACGAACCTGCCGTGAGTTGCAGCACCTTGCATGACGTCCCACTTGTAGTACAAGTTTTGTTTCCGGGAATTGAGAACACGGAATAACCCAAAATCACGTATCCAGGTGTTGTTGGCGCAGCCCAACTCACGGTTGCGCTCTTTGCCCCCGTCACCGCAAGAACTGCAGATGGTGCAGCCAACTCAACCCGAGGAATGACGGTTCTCGAAACGTTCGAAGTAGCACCTACTCCAGCTTCGTTTGTCGCCGTGACTGTAAAGCTGTACTCAACCCCATTGGTTAATTCGAGAACGACGCATGACGTGGTCGTCGTCGAACAGGTCTTTCCTTCAGGCGTGGAGGTGACGGTGTAATTCGTTACGACCGCTCCACCATTGCTTGTCGGCACAGACCACGTAACTGTTGCAGAAGCATTACGCGAAACAACCTCAGTAATTTGCGGTGCATCAGCGACACTTATGGCTTGGACTGTTTGCGCTGAACTACTCGAACTTTCACCGGCTTGATTCAGTGATGTTGCCGAGACCGCATAGTTAACTCCGGGAGTGAGTCCATCTATTTCGCATGACAGCGTTTGAACATTGTTGCACGTAAAGACATGCGAGCCATCTACTGCACGCACATTGAAACCAGTTTCACCAATAGTGCTGACAGCCGTGGGCGCCGACCACGAAATAACAAACTTGCGATTTGCGCGAGTAACAGTCACCGCAGTGGGTGGGCCCGAATAAGTTCCAAGAGTTCCGTTGACAACTGCCCAACCAGCGGGCAATGTTGCTGAGTTAGCGTTTACGATTCCTGTTCCGTGAGCACCAGTCATAATTGCATTTGTCAGATCCGCACTACCTAGGTCAACACCTGTGAGATTGGCACCTGTGAGATTTGCATTTGATAATGAAGCTCCATGGAGATTCACATTGGTCAGGATTGCATTCGATAGATTCGCTCCGGAAAAGTTTGCGTTTGAGAAATTTGCATCAGAAAAATCGAAGGCTGCATAATCTGCTTGGTGGCGGTCACATCCTGACCAATTGACCTGGGTACTTGAGCCTAAAGTACAGTGTTGTAGAACCAGCGTGTCAACGAGCGAGTACTCCCCCAGCCCCACTTCATTTTCTGCCGCTACAAAAATCTTGTATGTCGTGTCCGTCGGTAAGGCAGGATTTCCACAAGGATCGCCAACGATGCATCCAACTAACAATGGAGATCCATCAGCTCCATCGACCTGCGGTACAACTTTCACGACATAACCCGTCAAGGCGCTAAAGCCGTTAGTGCTTGGTGCATTGATTGCAACATTGAAACCAGTGGGCAGTGGAGAAACGATCGCAGATGGTGAACCAGGTACTGAAATTGCCTGAATTGTTTGAACTGGACTGCTTGAGCCTTCGCCAGCTTGATTCAGAGTAGTAGCACTGATGTCGTAATTGGTTCCAGGCGTGAGTCCATCGATTTCACATGACATCGCTTGCACATTGATGCAAGATAACACCTGGGAACCATCAACAGCGCGAACATTAAAGCCAGTTTCGCCAATCGTGCTTGTTGCTGTAGGTGTGGACCAGCGCACAACAAATTTGCGATTCTTACGCGTAACTGTCACATCAGTAGGCGGACCTGAATAGGTTCCAATAGTTCCATTAACTACCGCCCAACCTGCCGGAAATGTGGCCGAATCGGCATTCAGAATTCCTGTGCCATGAATACCAGTGAAATTAGCCCCAGTAAATGAGGCGCCGTCAACGTTTGCACCATCAAGCGTGACGCCAGTGAGGTTTGCATTCGTCACAGTAGAGTTCGCGAGATTCGCATTCGTGAAATTAACGCCATTTAAATTGCTGTCGATTAGATTCGCGCCCGAAAAATTGCTGCCAGTGAAGTCAGTGTGCGAGTAGTCCATTGCATGGCGATCACATCCGGACCAATTGACCTGAATGCCTGCCTCTAACGAACAGTGCTGCAAGACGAGCATGCCTACAAAACCTTCTGCACCTTCACCAACACCGTTAGCAGCCTTGACATAGACCTTGTACGTTGTATCTGTTGGTAGATTCCTAATCGTGCATGATCCCGAAATAGAACAAATGAAAACATATACACCTGCAGCATCTACACCGTTGAGCTGTGGAACGAATCGAGCAGAGTAATAAATATTTGTGCTGTAGCCGTCAAATGTTGGCGTGAAAGTTAGTACTCCACCAGTAGATGTTGGGGCTAAAGTTGCATCAGGTGGATTCGGATACGTCGGCAAGGTAAATGCTGAAAGCGAATTTGAAGCCCATGTTGGACTCTGTGGGTCGTTGGGCAACGGCGGTAAACGTAAAGCCGACTTATAAAAAGCGGTTACGGAATAGTCACACCCTCGCGTAAAAGTTCCAACCTGGGTGTACGCCATCGTGGAGCTGAAATTTAATTGATCGGGGGCAGTCATTTCGAATGTGAATTTAATAGCAACATTTGCAGCTACTCCGCCTGCAGCCGTGATAGTTACGATGTTTGACGAACACCCCGGCTTTGATGTGAATAGCCAGTTTGCGAAGTTTCCCGTTCCGGTAAGCACAGATTGCGGGAAAGTTGTCTCAATAATTTTTCCATTTTTATGGGCTATGTCGTCGACATATGTATTCTGAACTATTTTTGGTGGCATAGCGAAAACAGACGTGGTCAAGGCGCCCGTGGAAGAAAGCAAGGTATCGCCAGTACTGACGTGAAAAGACAGCTGAGATATGTACACCCCGTTAGGCAGCCAATTTGAAGGTCCCGAAGTAAGTTCGACAACACACAAAGTACAAGTCGTTGGACTTGCATTCACAAGCGATTTCGGATCGAACGTAATAGTCGCACCCCAGAGAAAAGTAGTTGAGTTGTAAGTGCCAACTGCGTCGTTTGACAATCGCAATTTCCAAACTTTTGAGGCATCAGTCGATGAAGTCATGGTTACGTACATCGCTCCATCAGGAACCGGCGTGCCGTACTGGTAAGTGACTCGCACAGTGCCGCTGAGGATAGAAGTTGAAAACGAGGAGATTCCCGCATGTGCCGGGGATACAAATACGCCGCCCATGAGGCTCGCCAATAGTGAGGCAACGAAGGCGCGTTTCAAAAATTTCGACGCGTCCCTGAAAACGGACATTTTGCTTCTTGCCATTATGTGCAGTTGCTCCTTGTTAACCACCTGAGTTTATCTGTCCATTTAGTCCACAAAGGGCTAAATTTGTGGCATGCCAAGTAACAGTTCGGACCGCACTTCTCACTTCCCTGCTATCGAAAAGAAGTACGGGCAGCCAATGGCTTATTGGTTCGGGCAAATGGCCGAGATTGTAGACCGCAAGTATCCAGAGCAAATTGCGTTCTTGCGAGAAAACCACGGCATGAGCCAGGCACACGCCAATGCCATCGTGATGTATTCACGCGGTTCGACAAGCACCAAAAAGTACTCGTCGTTCAAGGAATACTTCGACCTGCACGACGCTCAAAAGCAGAAAACTGCGAAAGCGATTTTCAAAGCCATTGAGACTAAGTATCCAAAAATGGAAGAAGTTATCGCTTGGAATCAACCGATGCTCAAGCTCGGCGATGACTACATTTTTGGCTTGAACATTCTCAAGAACCACATCTTGATTGCTCCACACGATGGTCGTCAGATTCTTAAAGATTTCGCAGACCGCTTCGAAGGCTTGGAAGTAAAACTCAAGACTGTTGCAGTGCCAGTTGACTGGAAAGTCGACACAAAGTTACTTCAAGACCTCGCCGCGGCTCGCATCAAAGAAATCAAAGCCAACAAAAAGTAGCCCACGTTTTTTCGCAGACTTCGAATACTTGAGAATTTGATCGACTTTTGTCAGCCTCAAGGGCCTAAGCCTTAGCGGCACGAATCCATTCTTCTTTGCCATGTGGCGTTCGGCGCGGATCAAACATTGCGAAATCCAAAACTGGGTCGCTCTTGCCGGCCATGGCATTCGCCAACATTTCAGCTAGCGCCGGTCCTTGCATTGTTCCGTGACCATCGAAGCCTGCAAAAACCCATAGGCCGTTTTCGACTTCACCCGCATACGCGTGACCATCGCCACCAGTCGCATCAAATGGCGCACTCGTTGTTGTGCGCATGCCAACTTCAGAAAAGACTGGCGCGCGATGTTCGGCAAGTTCAGCGAACTTTTCCATCACGGCATTCTTGCCGCCAGGACCAAAGGAAGGGTCAGAAACCGTGACGCAAGCACCCTCACCTTCGCGCTCGATAATCAAACCTGAATCAAGGTCAATCATCAATGGCATCGGTTGGCCAACGGCAACGGCAGTCGTATAGCCACAGTGCAACCACAGTGGAGTGATGTCCAGCTCCAGTCCAAACGGCTTTGCCATCTCAGGAGCAGCAAGACCCGAAGCAATAACTACGCGTTCAGCTTTAATTGATTCATTCGCTTCGACCGACCATGATGATCCGGACTTAACAATTGAATGCACGGCATCGTGTTCGCGAATCTCAACACCGAGCTTCCTCGCCGCCTTGGCAATTCCATACAAGCCATCAGTTGGATTAAAACGACCATCAAGCGGTGTGTAACTTCCACCGAGCAAGCCATCAGGATTTAGCCACGGCGCTACGTCACGGATGCGATCCAGGCCGATGATTTCAACATCCGGCGCACCAGCACCAATTTGAACTTGAGCAGCCGCGTGCAGCGCGGTCAACGTTTCTTGCTTACCTGTTACGAGCAGATACCCATCTTGGTAATACGGGCATGGGTAATCAAAATCATTTTCAAATGTTTGCCAAAACTTTCGACCGCGGATTGCAAGTTCAACCTCAGCAGGACTACTGAACTGTTGTCGAACTCCACCGAGCGAACCTTGTGTGCAACCACTGGCTAGTTCATTAGATTCAAGAACGAGAATCGACGTCTCACCTTGCTTTGCAAGGTAATAGGCTAGCCCGACGCCCGCTATTCCCCCACCGACAATTACTGTGCTGAACTGCTGACGTGACTCGTTACTCATCGAAGAAAATTAATCGTTCTTCTTTGCGCGATTTCGAGTGACGAAAATATGCTCAAGCGCCTCATCTAACTTGCCGAACATGCCAGCGCTCATCAATGCATTACGCACGGACTCATTGAGACCGCCAGGAGTTTCATGTTTCCGCGGCATTTCTGGCAATTCAGAAGTTGGCGCATGCATGGCTTCGGTTGCGAGGCCCTTGAACAACGAGGTTGCATACGCATGAGCAATTTCTGGAGCAAGGCCGTGGCCAGTCGACCAATTAATAACTGTGTTTTGGAATTCAAAGAATGATGACATCGCCGCAGATGCACAGCTGAGAATTAAGATTTCAGATTCATCATCGATGACAACTAAATCGCCGCAGCCTTCGAACAAATCCAAAATCACAGGAATACCTGGGCTCACAACCAAAGGACCAGCGTGCAACGCAATGACTGGCAACGGAATCATCTGAGTCACCGATGTAGCCGGCGCAACGATGGTCGCCACCGTCGTCGGTGGCATACCAGCAATCAAACTCACAACTGTGTGATCAGCACGGAAATTTAACTCGGCACAAACATCATTCATTTGGCCTGGTAGGACACCCATGAACACAATATCGCTGTTATCTAGAACTGCCTGATTACCGGCAACGACTGTTGTGCGTGGATAAAGCGACGCTAGACGAGCGCTGCGATCCGCTCCTCGCGGGGAGAGCACAATCTCCAGGTCAGATGCCTTGGGACCCGTCATCAACGCATCAACCACCGCAGAAGAAATTGCACCGACACCAACGAAACCTAAACGCATGAATTGCTCAATTCTTCAACTAGACCAATGCTTTTGTGATTACTTCAGCCTATTGGGCATCTCGAATGCTGGTTACCAATTCGCACAAAATCACAGTTCTCTACACTGGGAAAACGATGTCTAATGCAACACAGACCCCAACGAAGCGCCCAATAATTGGCTACGCGCTTTACTTGCTCGCGGCAACCTGTTTCGCCATCAATGGCACTGCAAGCAAGGTAATTCTTCAGAATGTGGATGATGCCACGCGAGTAGTTCAGTTTCGTGCAACTGGAGCTGCGTTGATTTTGATTGTGTACGTTGCCATTCGTCAGCGAAATAAATTCAAATTGTCACGTCGTGAATTGTGGTTACTTCCTGCCTATGGAATCGCAGGTATGGCATTCGCGCAATGGTTTTACTACGAAGCAATGTCACGCATGCCCATCAGCATTGCATTACTTTTGCAATTTACTGCCCCGATCTTCGTTGTGCTCTGGGTGCGTTTTGTCCGAAAAGAGCCAGTTAAATGGACGATCTGGATTGGTTTGTTGCTCGCGTTCATCGGACTCGCTATGGCAGCTCAAGTATGGGACGGGTTTAATCTCGATCCGGTTGGATTCTTCTTTTCTATCCTCTCAATGATCGCATTGGTTATTTTCTTTTTGCTTGGCGATCACGTTGGCAAAGAACGCGATGCCGTTTCGGTGACGATGTGGGCGCTAATCTTTGCATCAAGTTTCTGGGCAATTGCCCGACCAATCTGGGATTACCCGTGGCACGTGTTGACCGAGGTCGTTAAGCCTTTCACCACGAGCGACATGAGTATGCCAATTTGGCCCTTCTTTACGTACATGGTGATTTTCGGAACTGTTGTTCCTTTCGTGCTGGCAGTCATGGCAATTAAACATATCGGTGGCGCAGGGGCAAGCATTATGGCGCTTTCTGAAGTTCCAGTAGCGTCAGCGATTGCATGGATTGCCTTAGGTGAAGTCCTGCACCCAATTCAAATCGTTGGCTCAGCCGTCGTTGTCATTGGAATTATCGTTGCGGAAAAAGCACGTTCACATTCTCCGAGCGCAGAAGTCGTAGCCGAAAACTCGGCAGCACTTTAACGTCGATTTGTTTATGGCTTCTGTACGAGCGAAAACACATTCAGTCGACTAACTGAACTGAAACTTTTAACCAAGCATGTGAACGAGTTCACTGGCGCTACCAACGGTGTGATCATGAATCGCAGCAGTAGCACGAGCGTGGTCGCCAGAAAGAATTGCCTCAACATATTTTTCGTGAATTGAGTGTTCACGCTGTGGGTCCTGGCGAAGTTGAAGGTCTCGAGCAAGCGCAACCGTCATGAGGCCTTCAACAACTGGTGCAACATGCAACAACGTCGAACTGCCTGATGCCAACCAGATTGCATGATGGAACGCGATGTGTGCCTGATGGCGAACCAGTGGATCATCATCATTTTCAAGGTGTTTAAACGTTTCCCAAGCAGCTGCAACGTGCTGCAACGCCTCACCTGTGGGGTCCTTGAGTAACTGATCCAGAGCGAGCAAGTCGAGCGATTCACGCAACAGTGCCAAGTCCATGATGTCTTGTGCGCTCGGCGATGCAACATGAATACCTTTGTATGGCTCTTGGACCAAAAGGCCTTCACGTGTGAGTTGCGCTAGAGCCTCTCGCACAGTTTGCCGACTTACCTCAAGATTCTTCGCGAGGTCTAACTCTGTGAGCTTTTGGCCGGGCAGTAATGCGCCTGTGACAATCGCGCGACGAATTTCTACGACCACACCATCTTTGCGGGACATAGAACGGGCAGGCGAAAGATTCTCGCCTGCCACAGTTCTGGTCTCACTCATGGGTTTAAGTTTGTCAGACTAAACAGTCTTTACGCCTGCAGCCTGAAGCAAACTGCGAAGTGTCTCGCGGTCTTCACCACTCAATGGCAACACTGGTGGTCGAACTGGTCCGGCTGGTGAGCCGATGAGTTCGTGTGCTGCCTTAACGGCTGCGACATAGTTCACTGACTCAACGAAGTCTGCAATTGGCCATAACTTTGCCCAAAGTGCACGACCACCTTCGAGGTTCTTGTCGCGTGCGAGAGTGTTCCACAATTCGACAGCGAGCTCTGGAATGAAGCCGGCCATTCCCCAGACCGATGCCTTGGCACCAAGTGACATACCTACGAATGTAAGTGAATCCCAACCGTTGAATGCTTGGATACGGTCGCCCTTGCTGACAATGAGATTGGTCAATGACACGGCGTCGCCTGAAGTGTCCTTCATGAAGTCAACGCCAGGGATGTCGCCGAGTTCGGCGAGTTGGTCGGCGGACAAACTAACACCGGTGCAACCTGGAACGTTGTAGTACATGATCGGGATGGTGATGGATTCAGCAACGCTGGTCATGAAAACTTTGAGTGCAGGGAATGCAGGTGCGTCATAAAACGGCGGGAGCAACATGATTGCATCGGCGCCGGCGTTTTCTGCATGCTGTGCGAGCTCGATGACGCGTGCAGTTGATGTTGAACCGATGCCTGGCACAACCGATACGCGACCGTTTGCAGCATTGACGAATTCAGCGATGACCTGTTCGTATTCGACATTGGTCAAGGTCGTGAATTCGCCAGTCGTACCAGTTGGCACGAGACCGTGAACGCCAGCTGCAACCATGCGGTCAACTTGAGCATGTAAGTTCGCTACGTCAACAGCACTGCCGTCTTCGGTGAATGGCGTGACACAGGCGACCAAAATTCCGGTCAGATTGGCGTTTTTGCGAGACATTGTTACTCCTTGAGCGCGGGCCGAATTGGCTTATTCAATCGGGCTTTGCGCCCACTCTATAGGAGTTTTCCAAGATTGTCAGACAATCTGTCAATGCTTTAAAAAACCTGCTTCCCTCAGCTCTTTACCTGTTACTGACTCCCCTACTTAACCGCTTCCGTGCTCTTGGTGTACATCGTCACACCTGCTGCGAGACCTGCATTAACTGCCTTGGTCGACAGAACAATGAATTTGCCCTTGTCCGCTGCTACAAGCTTGTATGTCGCAGCAGTGGCCTTGGCAATAACAACGCACTTACCTGCGCCAGTTTTAGGGACAGTTGTAGCTACGCCAGTTGTGCCAGGTGTGCTGTAGATCTTGGCGCATCGGTACCACTCATACTTGTATGTGATTCCAGCACCTGCCCATGTGCCCTTCGTTGCCGACAGCGTGTTGCCTACCTTGACTGGCTTGTTGCCCACCACCGTCCACTTCAAGCCGCTGACATAAATAACGGTTGGAAGTTTTACAGAGACGGCTGTCGATGCGGTTGACGTAAGTTCTGTCTGCGAGCCAACACCAACGTTGGTTGCCGTGACAGTGACTTGGTAAGTGACGCCTTGACGCAACGTTGTAAATATTGCGCTTGTAGGTGTTACACCGTTACCAACACGATTTACAGTCACTGTCTTGATTTCCACGCCACTTGTAGCCGTGACAACATACTTTGAAATTGCCGAGCCACCAGAGTTTTCAGGTTCGAGCCAATTAATCGTTGCCTTAGAGCCTGAAATTACTGAAGTGACATTTCGTGGCAATGATGGAGCGCTCAATCGAACCGAGAACTCGGTTTGGCTCGTTGCCGCTAGGAAATAATCATTTCCCGGCTGGGTAGCATTTATGTGACACGTTCCTGCACCGGCGAAAGTAACGGTTGCCTGACTTACTTGTCCATTCAGCGTGCTCGATCCCACAGAGCAAACTCGCGGCGTCGTTGATGAATATGCAATCGGAAGCGAAGCAGTTGAGCTTCCCCGAATTGTTGTTGTTGCATCACTAAAGTCGCGATCTTCGACGGAATCAACAGAGATCCGCTGTCCGAGTACTGAACGACCTGATGACAAGAAAGCAGAAGCTGTGAGGCTTGCTTCCTGCGCAGCTGAATCGTCTCGAGCAACTGTGTAAGCCTGGCGCATCGTTACTGCGTGACCATTTGCTGGCAATACTTGATCAGCGTAAACGACGTTCATTCCATGGGCAGAAGTATCGTTCGGCCCTGTCTTAGCCGTCACAAATCGAGTTGGTGATGGCGAGAAGCTCGCAGATCCAATAACAGTGTTATCTGCAACGTCACCCGCACCATCAAACTTGGTAAGAATCTTCATCGTGGAACCAGTTCCCACAATGTTTTGACTCTGGGCAACATAGTCAAAGTTCGCCATCGGATGTTCAATTCCGGAAGTGATCTTAAACTGCAGATTCGCTGCGCTCGTCGAATACATTTCTGACGCCGTTACCAGGGTGTGAGAATTGCTATCTGTAGAGATGTAGCTGTCTTCTATGTAATAAGAAGTACCCGTTGGTTGCAACGTAGTAATTCGAGTCATCTCAACAGGAGCCTTAATGACATCTCCGCAATTGCTGCTCCACAACTTCGCTCCATCAGTGGTGCATCGCCAAAGTGGCGAAGTTTCCGTGATGATGTATGCGCCAGTTTGCGAGTCTGTTCCTACGCGAACGTCTATTGCTGGATAGTCGCTTCCAAATGTGGAGCCAAGATCCATGGCCATTTTCGCGGTGTACACCGGCTGACGGTCAACAGTGAAATCCGAGTAGTCAACCGTTGCCGCCGAATCACGTGGATCAGCCAACTTGAAGTTGTCATTGACTGACATCGGATTATGCGTACCCGCATAGCTCCACATCGAGTGATTGACTGTGTCGACTGCCATTGGATTGCGTTGGTTGGCGACTGCGAATGAACCGTTTTCGTTCGCTGCATGCATGGCACAAAGTGGACATGCCCAATCGAGGCCGTAAGCCGAGTAGCCATCGGTTCCCCAATAGTCGACCGCAACATTTACAGGCGCACTATTCATAAACGAGGTTCCGATATAAATCGGGCGAATTGGATCTGATTCCAATGAAGCCCAAGTATCCACCAGACCTTCACCAGTTACCGCGCCGGCCAACTTACAGCCTGCGACACCACCAATGTTGCGTGGAATTTCAACGGACGTTGAGAACTGTCCATTTTCACTAAGCGCAATACCTGTTGCTAATGAAATTGGTGATAGTCCGCGATCTTGAGGCACGCAGTAGAGATCGACCGTATGAGACTGAGGATCGAGAACGTTGGAAGTTCCTGATACATCGCGGTAGTTATTACCGCTATACCCAACTCCAGGAATGTAACCATCCAAGTAATAAGGCAAAGCTCCCGCAAGGCCAGTTTCAGTAATAGTTACACCAAATCCAGCCGTTGTGGTGATTGTATGTTCGATTGGTGTTGCGGCCTGAATGTCATTGGATTCTTCACTCGAAGCAGTGAATGTACAAGGACTTGAATCGTCAATGATCTGAACTTGATTCATGTTCTCACCAGTGATTTCGCAGGCATCTCCTGTTGTTGTTCCATAAGAAACGACAGCCGTGTCGGCATCTGATGAGGCAGCCAAGTTAAAGATCTGCCCAACACGACCGGACTCGAGAGCCAGGGTCTGGGTAGACCACGTTAGTGACTGCGTTTCTTTTGGAAGGTCAATACCTGGAACAAAGGCAGTTGACGGTACAACGACTTCGCCATTTCCATCACCTAGGTTCCAGAACAGTCGTGAAGACCAACCGCCATCACCTTGGAACATCCAGGCATCAATTTGGTAGCTGCGTCCCGCAAGATGAGTAATCGGAGCCGAGGTTGGACCACCGTCACCGTGGTAATTCGGGTCATCAATAATCGTTGCCCCATCAATCTCAAGATGGAAACCATCATCGGTGACCGAATGGAAAGTAACGTCAGTCGTGGTCGTTCCGTCATAGACTCCAGGCCACTTAATACTTCCCGAGTAATGAACCATGAAATTATTTACAGAGCAGTCTGTATCAAAAAGTCGACCATTTGGCCACGTTGTGACGCTATCAATAAGTGGAGTTGTTCCTTCGCGACACACAGTTCGACCGTCATCAGACCAGCGAATGTTTCGATCGAAGTACATGATCTTGTAGTTCAAGCCCGAGAAGCGATGGGCGGCTTTGACGATAAATGATCGTGTTACTGATGGCGCACCTCCAGGAACAGAAGCGGTCAACGTGCACGTTCCAGGATGATCCAATGAAATGCGCGATGTCGAAGGACCTGCACCAGAGGCCATCGACGAAACAACGCTGCAAACATTTGGTGTATTTGACACCATGTCGACAACCTCGCCGTCAGATGCCGTGGCATTAACGGAATATGGACTGAAATACATCTGTTGCTTACGCGGCGCGTTGAAGGTGAAGTGGATGGAATCACCAATTGCATTCGTCGCATAAACAATGACGTCGTAATTTGCCTCGCTTGGAAGACTCAAAGCACATGACAATGGATTTTCGTCTTGAACGGTTGTCGTACACGTTGAATTCGTTTGCGGAATGTATGCGGTGTACCCCGTAATTGGTGATCCCCCGTCCGAAAGCGGCGTATCCCACGAAACCACCACCGACTGGTCAACAATATTCGTCGTTATCGCACGTGGACTTGTTGGTGCATAAAGGACGTCGAGCGTTACATTCGTGAGCAAAATGCCTGGTACCGCATTCACTCGAGGAATCTCGCCGCCACAAACTACGCGGTCATTCATTTTCACAGCACATAGCGCTTGCCAGCCCTGCGAAATTGACTTCACTGCACCAAAGTTCTCGCTACCTAATGAGCCGCGATATCCCCAACAGGAAACCATGTCGTCAGCTTTAATGACACACGTTGTAGCCCAGTCAACTTGGATGGCCTTAATCGAATTCGGCGCTGCGAATTCACTTGGCACATAGGACCAGTTTCCATCGCCCCAACATCTCAATGAATGGTCAACCAACATCGCACAGGTATGCCATTCGTCACCAATAATATCGAGTACTTCACCAAGATCACTAGGCACTGGCCACACTTGGCCATAACAGCTAGAAGACTTGTCAGCGAAAACAAGGCACGTGGAACGCGACTGCGCGTTAATGCTTGTCACATTCGTCGTTCCGGCCGGAATATTATTTTGACCGTTTCCGTTCTCACCCCAACAACGAACAGTGGTATCGACCAAGAGAGCACATGCATTACTAATGCCCATAGTGATCTTGGTGGCTGCTCCCAAATCCGACGGCGCCATGCCACCGGTATTCGCTTCACCCCAACAACGAACTTCGCCTTGTGTATTCAAAGCACATGAAGCACGTACCGATGTAGCAACTTGAGTAACGGTACCTAGGTTGGATGGAACAATCGTTTGGCCATTGTCATTGTTGCCCCAACACTTGACCGTGCCTGAGCTAGTGACCGCACAAACGTGTTCATACTCGACTGAAACCTGAGCGGTTTCTAATGTCGAAGTAAACATGTCCGAGGTTCCTGCAACGGATGTGGCAGTTACGCCAACATTTACTTGCGCGCCACTTTCAATACCAACAATCACGCAAGTTAATGGGTTAACCGAAACGCCAACCGTTGTCGAACAAGACTTATTCCCGGGTTGAGCTCTGGCGGTATAGCCAGTAATTGGGTATCCACCATTCTCTGCGGGCACATCCCACGTCACTCGCACGCCACGAGGTGCATTCGTTGCTCGAACATTCAATGGAGAACTTGGCGCACCGCCTGGCTTGGCAGAAAGCGTCGTAAATGATTCAGAGCGGGTATCGCCGGTGTAACCCCAACACACCACATCTGCATTGAAATCAATTAGACAAGAACTCGCCTCGCGTCCGGCGACAATCTTTGCGACTCCAACGTCGCTGCCGGGGACTTCACTCTTGCCGTAATCATTGTTGCCCCAACACACCGCACTGTCATCCATGCGAATTGCACAGGCATTACGTTCGCCAAGCGTCACTGACTTTACAGTGCCTACTTCTGCAGGAACCGCTGATACTTCTCCGACATAGCCATAACAACCGAGTGAATGATCAGAGTGAATGACACACCATTCTTCATCTGCAATACCCAAATCGATAACGTCAGTGAACTGGCTCGTAACTTCAGAGGGCGGCAGGATGCTTCCCCAACAAATGACTTGACCATCTCGCTGAAGTGCGCATGTTGATCCCATCGACATAAATATTTTGGATACTGGACCAAGATCGGTTGGCACAGCTGTTCGATTGCCTTCTGAGTAACCCCAACAAGTCACGGCCCCACTTTCAGTCAACGCACAAGCGTGATATTGGCCCATCTCTAACTGAGTAACGTGGGCAAGAGGTGAAACCAAAGCGCCATTCCAGCCGCCCCAGCCGCCGCCCCAGCATCGAACTGTGTCTTGAAGCGTGATGATGCAACCTGCATCCACATCCCAGTTGATCGCAATCTTTTTCGCCAACGGAAGATCCGCAGGCAAAGTATCCTTCACCCCAAAGTTTTCAATCCAACCCCAACAGGTGACTTTGTGATCGACCTTGACTGCACAATACGCGAGACCTCGGCGACCAGAAATATCAAGCAACTTCATGGTTGCCACGCTCTTTGAGGTACCGACATCATTTCGAGCAACGACTGAGAACGTGTATGTTGAACCATTTGTTAAGCCAGTTACATCGCACGCAAGATTCGTTGCGTCTCCGGCAACTTCACAGCTCTTTGTCGTTCCTCGAGCCTTAACTAGATACGAAGTAATTGGAAGTCCGCCATTACTCAGTGGGGCATCAAACTGAATTGTCACTTTACTATCGCCATAGATTGCAACAGCGTTACGCGGCGCGCTTGGTTGAACAGATGCGACGAGGGTTGCACCATAACGCCACCCCGGAGCCATACCATCAGCCCAATTGATGTCTGGAACACCCCAACAGCGAGTTCCCTTACCACCAAGCAAGACGACGCAAGTCATTCCGTCATTTACGGAAACATCAGATACCGAACCAAGGTTTGCAGGTTGACGACTAAAACGGCCATTCCAATCTTCACCCCAGCAACGAAGTTGATCTGTCACCGTAACTGCACAAAAGCCTCGACTTTCTACAATGTCAATCTTTTTAACACGTCCAAGATCTGTCGGTAACCAGAGGTTTGCATTATTACCCCAACAGCGCAAGGTACCCCCGACGGAGACAGCACATGCGGTTCCTTGGCCAACAGCAATGGATTCAGCATCAGTTATCGCAACTTCCGGATCTGTCAGTGATCCCCAGTTAACCGACCAGCACGTTACCGATCGGTCTTCACGTATCGCGCATATTTCTTCCCAGCCGACTGAAACGTCGATGACTTTACCGACCGTGTCAGGAATTGAAACTTGACCATCCGTTGCCCAACAACGCAAATCATGCTGAGAATTTATAGCGCAGGTCTTGTAGCGGCCAGCCGAAATCTTAATAACAGAATCTAAGCCTGCGGGAATATTTCCGCTGTTGTTCACTCCCCAGCATCGTAATTCTCCAGAGTCATTGATTGCACAACCGTGGTCGGATCCCAATGTAATTTGCGACACGTGATCAAAATTAGTTGGTGGCGTCGCACGTCCATTTTGATTGTTTCCCCAACATTCAATTTCACGCAAACCGCCAGTGATTACACATCCATACGGCTGATCACGTGCTTCTGTGGCCACCCCAACAGCTGGCGTTGAGATTCGTGACGGCTGAGACGTGCCTTCTTCATTAGTTGCCGTAACTTGGAATGAATATCGTTGGCCGCGATCAAGGCCCTTGATTAAGCACGATGTTCCAGTCGTTGTGCAACTCGCATTTCCAGGAGTTGCAGTTGCGCGATAACCCGAAATTGGGAAACCGCCATTGTCAACGACAGCTGACCAAGAAACTTCAACGCCGACCGTTGTATTGCGGGCGCCGACTCCATTTGGTGCCCTTGGCACACGACCTGGAGTGACCACTACACCTGTGGGTACTGCGCCTTGCGCCTCAACATGGCCCCAACATTGCGGCATGCCGTCAAGTCGAATCGCACATGCAGATTCGACCCAACCAATATATACGGATCGAACACCACCGAGATCAGCTGGAACATTCGTTACTCCATAGCCATTCCCACCCCAACACACAACAGTGTCATCCATCTTGATTGCACAAGCGTTTGAGATTTCAATCGCAACGGACTTCACCAAACCAATGTCAACTGGAATATTGTTGGCGATATTTCCGTCGCCACCACACGACAAAACATCTGCCATGTCAATGGCACACCATGCATTGGTACTTCCAACAAAATCTTTAACTTGGCTAGGAGCACTCGATGTATCTAGACCTCTTGAAATTCCCCAACATGTGAACGTATGGTCCTGCATGACAGCGCAGTCGCCATGTTCGTGAGTTGCTGTGACTTTAGAAACTGCTCCCGACGGAACACCACTGACTTGTCCTGTACCGTCCCAACCCCAACAAACAACTGCGCCATTCGATTTCCATGCACAAATGTTGTACACCGATGCGGTGATGCCTACATAGCCTGAATCCGTTGGAACGCCTGGGCCTTGAAAGACGTTTACTCCCCAGCCCGTGCCCCAGCATCGGATGGTTCCCTCAGTCGTGACAGCACACGCGCCTTCGTCTGTCGCTGGAATTGCAACAGCAACTGCGTTATGTAAGTCGGATGGAACCGTACGAATGACATAGCTATCTGGGTTCCAGCCCCAGCAAGTCACCGTATGGTTCGCAAGAACAGCACATTGAGTGTAGCCACTTGAACCGGAAACATAAATTGCATCAAGTGGAACTGCTGGCATGGAACTGCCGGCGACATTCACTGCCCTCACTACAAATGAATATGAACGGCCATTTGTTAAGCCTTCAACTGTGCAGGAAAGATTTGGATCCGTTGGATCGATTGTGCACTGCTTTGTTGGGAAGCCAACCGTAACGACTGAGTAACTTGAAATTGGCGCTCCACCATTATTCAGTGGTGGGTCAAGTGAAATTGTGGCGGACTGATCACCGCGGCGAGCAAAAACATTGCGAGGGACCGAAGGGACCGAAGCCATCAATATTTTCGAGCCATAAACCAAACTGCCGGCCACTTGCACTGCCTGAGAATTGTCATAACCCCAGCAGCGCACGCCGCCACCTTGACTCAACGAAACACAAACGTGAGTTCGAGAAATTTCAAAATCACTGACTGGAGGTAAGTCCGCAGGCTTCCGAGAAATTCGACCCCACCAATCTTCACCCCAACACGTTAGTTTTCCGGTCGTCGTCAGAACACACGTTTGATATGAATTGGATTCAACCTTGCGAATATCGCCAGTTATTGTTGGCTGTGTTTGTCCAGGAAGTTCATCACCCCAACACACGAAAGTGTGATCTGCCTTGAGAACACATGCGGTATTCAAAGAAACTGAAACCTGAACTGCATTGCTAAGTCCAGTGGGCATTAAGGACTCAATGCCTCCTCGGTTATTACCCCAACACACGACTTGCCCGTTTGTTTTGATTGCACAGATATCTGCAAAGCCAGCTGACACTGAGGTCACTGGCCCCAAGTCACTAGGAATGTCGTAGGCCTGCGCGTTTGCGCCGAAGCAACGTAAATCTCCACCATTAGCAACGATGCAGTTTTGAGTATCTCCAACGGACAATTGTTCGGCCACAGGTAGATCAGCAGGGACCGTTGAACGGCCGTCGTCGTTGTATCCCCAACACACCACTCTGCCTGCTTCAGTCAAAGCACAGGCATGTATGTCTGAAACACCAATCGATTTAACATTGGTGAGATCGCTTGGCGGAGTTGCTCGGCCATAACTATTGTCACCCCAGCACTGAACATGCTTCGAGCCATCAATTCCGCAACTGTACGGTGCTTCCCACATTGGAACATCAACTGCGGTTCCAAGGCCCATAGGAGTCGTTACAGGTGAGTTCCCGTAAGCATTAGTCGCGAAGACTGAAATTCCGTATTCGGTACCGTCGTTCAGATTAGTAATCACGCACGAAGTTTGGTTAGCCGCAGTTGAACATGATGGCCCCGATGGATTCGCTGTGGCTGTGTAACTATCAATAGCTGCGTCACCGACGTTTGTTACTTCGTTCCAGTGGACAGTAACTTGATGAGAACCTCGCTCGATCCAAACATTTTGCGGCATCGCAGGTCGAGACGAGGAAATTACAAATCTTTGAGTAACTGGAGTTGCCGCCGAGTAATTGTTATTTCCTGGTTGAGAAACCGTGATTGAACATGTTCCCGGTGTCACGATGTGGACAGTGCCGCTCGCAACAGTACAAACGGCAGGTGTATTGCTAGTTGCAATTGCTTCAAGCGTTGAATCAACAGAGAAAACAAGAGTCGGATCAGGGCTCGCATCGCTTTGGTTATTGATTCCAGAGAATGAAATTGTTTGCGCAAGTTTTTCAACGGCAACACTCTCGGTTAACCGTGTTGCCTCAGCGAATGTGTCATCGCCTAATTGCTCCGCGTAGTACTCACAAGTTCCGGTACCTGAAATAATCGTCAGTGAAGATCCATCGACCGTACAAACCTCTGGAGTGGTCGTTCCAAACGTGACAGCCAGACCTGAATCACTCGAGGCTGCAAGCGGCAAAATCGCGTTGTATGCGAATGGCGCCGACGACGCTGGATTCGAATCCCATGCCAAAACCTGTGGCGTCACACCTGCGGATGCACTCGCAGGGCTAGCGCCTAGGACGCTTGCGCCAATCGCTAACGCGGTTGTGACCGCGGCAATTCGACTGACTTTCAGCCAACGAACGGAACGGGACGAGAGAAATTTGCGCGTATTAATGACGATCCTCCGGATTGACGAGCCCCGAATTCAGCCTGCGTGCCAAACCCGATTCGATAAGTATGGGGCATACCACGCCAAGATGCACAGGGGATACCCGTTATTTTTTCTCTGTCGGCCTTTTTTATTGACCGATTCCCACTAAAGTGAACAAATGGAAAATACGCGGTTTCGCTTATCAGTCATAACTGCGACAGCAATCGCCGCGATAACCCTAGGACTTAGCTCGAGCCCGGTTTCGGCAACCACCGTGCCGTATGTCGAAGGAAATGATGCTGCGGCTTCTCTTTTTAATCCAACCGTTGTCAACCGCGTCGATTTAATCGTTCCTCAAACTTCGATTGACATTATTAATGACGAATTCGACCATCGCAGCGATCCAACTAACTTTTCTTACGTGCCAGCACAGCTGAAGCTCACAACTGCTACAACTACCTACGGGCCGCTGGATGTAGAAATTCACTTGAAAGGTGGCTGGGGATCTCTGACTGCGTTAAGCGGTAAAGCTGGGTTCAAGGTCAAAATCAATAGCACAGGACATAAAACTCAAAGAGTTTTGGGTCTTAAAAAGTTGACTTTCAATAACGACGTTCAAGATGGCTCATATGTTCACGAAGCGACGTCGTATCGACTGTTTCGCAATGTTGGAGTACCTGCCCCACGAGTTGGCTATGTGCGCATCTTCATGAACTGTGCTCAAGATATGAACCCTGAGCAAAATTCAACCTGTGTTGATTACGGACTCCATACAAATATCGAAACCATGGATGAGGTCGCTCTTGCCCGTTGGGTCAACGGGACCACCCACCTTTACGAAGGCGGCACCCCATTCTTTCCTGATATGTACGACGGAGCCACATTCCAAACAGACCTAGGAAATGCTGCAAATAACAGCGACTTCAAGGAATTTGCTCGCATCAATCAACTCGATGGCGCCGCTTGGTACAACGCCATGCTCAAGCGCGCGGACCTCAAGGAAATGACCTTGGATTGGGCAACCGAAAATTATGTTGGCCATTGGGATGGCTATGCGACGAATAGAAACAACTACTACTTGCATAGTGACGCAACCGGGAAGTTTCGCATGTTCCCTTGGGGCACCGATCAAACATGGGGTGGCTTGCAGGACCTTTATGCGAATGGCGGTGGTTATTTGCTTTTATCAAAATGCAATGCCTACGCACCTTGCCGCGCGATGTACACCGATTCGCTAGTAACAATTTGGAATAAAGCGCAATCACTTCAACTCGGCAACATGCCACAAGATATCTACGACGGAATCTTGGCAAGCGAGATGGGTCCGCAAACCGACCCGACTGGAAGAGTTTGCGACTTGAACTGCGCCATTGGAACCGTCAATTCAATACGAAATTTCTTAAATGTTCGTAACGATCAAGTTCTTCCTATTGCAACGAGTTTGGCACTCACCCGCCCAACACTTACTACGACCTTAACTTCGCAAACGATTACGGCTAGCTGGGTTGCTACGAAGGTGCCCGGCATATCGATTACCGGCTACCAAATACAACGATCATTAAATGGAACATCGTGGACTACCCTCACGCCTGACTCCGCTACTAAAACCGTTATTCGAAATGTCACTCCAGGAACAATTTCCTATCTCCGCGTACGTGTGATTACTAGCCGTGGAACCTCTCCATGGTCAGTCGCAATCCGCGTTCGCGCAATCTAATCGTCGAAAACTGCCTTAAGGAAACCTCATGGACACTCAACAAACAGCCGACCTCAGCCTGATCCTGCCCCGTTTGGCATTGGACTTGGTCGCTATTTCGCTCTTGCTTTTCGGCTTGTTTTACCGAAACTACAAGCGCCCTGATCTCGTGGCTGTTTACCTCGCATGCAACGTTGGCCTCTTTTCAGTACTGACAGTCTTGTCTTTTAGCCCGCTTTCCTCCGCAGTTGGCTTTGCGCTTTTCGGCGTACTTTCCATCATTCGCCTTCGAAGCTTTGAATACGGGCACACCCAGATTGCATACTTCTTCATCTCACTGTCGATCGCACTAATTTGCGCAATTGACCTTGCAGGGATTTCGTTGCCATCAACATTGGTCGTTTTCATGTTGCTCGCCATGGCCCTTGTTGATAACGCCAAATTCCGGAGCGCAACGGAGCATGCAGTTGTCGTTCTCGACACGGCGATTCCAGATCCAACAGAACTTTCAGCACATCTCGGAAATTTACTTAACGCAGAAATCATCCACATGAACATCACAAGCGTGAATCTTTTGCAAGAAACCACGACAGTCGACGTTACTTACCGCCGCTCTTCACACTAATGCATTTCGATTTATCTGCACTGAAGGAGCTTCCCTCGGTCAGCTTGGCGGATCTCGACTCAACCTGGACTACATTGCGTCGATATGACACAAAGTTCATTTTGGATCGAGACATTGTCGATCAATTCCTAAGGCAAACAACAATGAGATTCGCCGCGCTCGAAGTTTCAGATGCGCGATCGTTTACTTACCAAACGTCATACTTCGATACCCCCGAGTTGCTGCTATATCGAGACCACGCCCAACGCCGACGTCGTCGCGTAAAGGTCCGTACCCGTCACTATGTCGAGTCAAACCGCACAAGACTTGAAGTGAAAGCGAAACTTGGAAACGGTCAAACGCAAAAAATGTTATTTGAAGATCGCCAAGACATAGGTAATGACGAAATATGTCTCATCAACGATGCCATTCTTGAATTGCATCAAAGCCAGAGATACCGTGAAATTGCAGACCGATTACAACCAACGGCTGTCACAACTTTTCAGCGCTCAACAGTGATTAACCGAGACTCCGTAGAGCGAATCACAGTTGACTCTGCTTTAGCTTTAGAGGCGGCAAATAAGAAATTTGAAATGTTGCCAAATCTTGTACTTGTCGAAATCAAGTCCCCTCATCGAATTTCTGATTCGGTACGCCACTTACGAAAACTAGGCATACACCCAACGTCGTTTAGTAAGTATTGCGCGGCGGTAGAGGCCGCGGAAATTATGCGCCCAAGAATTCATAGCGCAAGCAAGCTTGCTCAGACGTTAACAGCTTCTAAAACTCTCGTTTAGCGAAGCTTCACCGCAATTGAGACGGTTACGTTGGTCGAGCCAAATCTATTCGTCATTACTACGACTGGTTTATAGGTCGCAATTTTTGATGTAATGACTGATAGCACTCCATCTGCAGTGACAGAAACGCCCGCAACAGGCTTACTCAATCGAAAAGTCGGAGCATTGTGAGCCCGGAGGGTTACTTTGCAAACACGACCTTTGATGCAGGTTGCGGTAGTTGCACTCGTCAAGATTGGCTTGATTCCATAATTGGCAGCATTCTTTGTGGCTGCGGTTTGCTCAAATCCCCCAGTAAGGTCTGGAAGTCGACCGTAGGAAATTTGTGGCGCAATCACAGGGACATTAACGGAATCGATTTCTGAATATGTCGATCCGTTACGGTACCCAATCTTGATCGTTGCGCCTTTAATGCAATTGATTCCAAATCCAAGATGAGCCGCTCCGGTTCCACTTTGCTGAACAACAAATCGACCACGCGCCGCAATTCGAGTACCTGAAGGAAATGTGTACACATGTCCAGCAGCTGTTGAATTTAAGGCTTTGTCCGAGAGCAGCCAATCAGATATGTCAATCGAATTAGAGCTTCGGTTGCCGATTTCGATCCAGTCATTACCGTGACAATCCACCTCGTTGATGACGATGGAGTTTGAGATTGCTTCTGCTGGAGAGCTAGGGACTGTTGAAGCCAAGACAGCAAAGGTGACCGCCAATAGACGTGCACAGAATTGCTTCATAACTTCTCCGTTGAGCTCCAAGTGATGCCAGCCTAACCTGAATACCAGCACCATGTTGCAAAACAAAATGTGTGGCAACGAGAAGAATCGATGCCACACATTTTCGGTTTGTTAATTTAAAGACGTGCGATACGCAAGTCCGCAGTGATCTTGTGAGCTTCCATCTTTTCGTAACCACCAATTGCAGATACGTGTGGAGCCAACGACATCGTTGCTTCCTTGGTGGAACGTTGGTAAGTCAATGGCTTTAAGAAGCGACCGACTGACATACCAGCTGAGTACTTCGCGCCGCCACCTGTTGGCAATACGTGGTTTGTGCCCGAGATGCCCTTGTCTGAATAGGCAACGGTTGACCATGGACCAATAAAGAGAGATCCGTAGTTCGTCAAACGATCTTGGTAGTACTTATCGTCACCGGTCAGAATTTCAAGATGCTCTGGCGCAAGGAAGTTCATGACTTCAATTGCATCATCTGGCGTTGCAACAACGTAGACGGTGCCGTAATCGCGCCAAGCTGGACCAGCAATGTATTCCGTCGACAAAGTTTCGAGCTGACGCTCTACTTCCTTGATGACTGCAAGGCCAAGTTCGCGAGAGGTTGTCACGAGTGATGCAGGTGACTGCTTGCCGTGTTCGGCCTGACCAAGAAGGTCGGCGGCAACGATGATCGGATCTGCAGTT
Source organism: Candidatus Nanopelagicales bacterium (assembly GCA_023260395.1). Classification (GTDB taxonomy): domain Bacteria; phylum Actinomycetota; class Actinomycetes; order S36-B12; family UBA5976; genus UBA5976. The sequence continues at coordinate 8,168 of JALQVI010000010.1, read as the reverse complement.
TCATCAGCAATGACAGCAACTTCGGATGGACCAGCAAGAAGGTCGATACCGACACGGCCAAACAGCTGGCGCTTGGCTTCGGTGACGTAGGCATTGCCTGCGCCGACCAAAATGTCGACTGGTTTTTCACCCAAGAGACCGAATGTCATAGCAGCAAGTGCCTGAACACCACCGACGATGAATGTACGGTCAACACCTGAAAGGTAAGCGGAGTACAACACGGCATCGTTGCCACCAGTTGGCGACATCGGCGGCGTGCATGCCATTGCCATTGGAACGCCTGCGACCTTGGCAACACCAACAGTCATGAATGCGCTAGCAAGAATTGGGAAGTTACCGGCTGGCATGTATGCGCCAACGCGAGAAATCGGAATGTACTTCTGGCCAGTGATTGTGCCTGGTGAAAGTTCGGCTTCGAAATCAACGAGGTGCTTGCGCTGTTCCTTGGCGAAGGCCTGTGTGCGAGCGGCACCAGTTTCAAGCGCGAGGCGAAGTTCAGGGCTCAAGTTGTCGCCGGTCTTTGCAAGATCAGCAGCGCTGAGTTCGAAATCGTCGCCTTCCCACTTGTCCAAGTTGCGGGCGTACTTAACAACAGCATCGATGCCGTTCTTTTCAATGTCGAGCAACATCGATGACACAGTTTCGATTACTTCTGGCAGACGCTGAGCCGGAGGTGAATCCAATTCAGGAGCCTTCAAAGTTTCGATGTCTGCAGACAATGTGAGGAACTTTTTGTCGGCTTCGTTAATGCGCATTTCTGGTCCTTTTCTTCGCTGGAATGCAACATCTGCCACGCTCGCATGCATACGTATGCATGTCAATGGATTCAGGGATTATTATCGAAACATTATGCGCGACAACGGCGGCTCGACATGGCGATAACCAGCCACGATGTGGCACGCCTGGCCGGGGTTTCACAGCCCACGGTCTCGCGGGCATTGCGCGACCATCCCCGAGTCTCACTCGAGACCCGTGCCAAAGTTCGCGAAGCAGCCAAGAGCTTGGGTTACGTGACAAACCACGCCGGGCGAAGTTTGTCGACGCTTTCCACTGGCCGCATCGGCATCGTCAGCGCTGAACTAGGCAATCCGTTTTATCCCGCATTGATCGCACCGCTGCACGATGAACTTTCTGCGCGTGGGTACCGAACAATTTTGGTTACTGACCGCGGCAGCGATCCACTTGAACTTGAAACTCTCATCGATGGCTCACTTGATGGCGTCATTTTGACGACGAGTGAAATCGATAGCGAGATTCCACGTGAACTTGCACGTCGCGGACTGCCGATGGTTTTGCTGAATCGTGTAGTTGATGATTTAAAAGCAGATACGTGCACAACAGATGACGCCGGTGGCGCTGCGCTCATCGCGAATCTATTTGCAGACCTCGGTCACACATGTATTGCCGCAATCATCGGCCACCCGAATGCTTCAACGAGTCGTGATGGGCAACTTGGTTTTGTACACGCTCTCGCGGAACGCGGACTTGAATTACCCGAAGACATGATTCGCATAGGTCCATTTACTTCCCAATTTGGCGCGTCAGCATTCCGCGAACTTATGACAGACGGTGAGCGACCAACGGCTGTGTATTGCATGAATGATGTCATTGCGATTGGCGCACTCAACGGCGCTAAGGAACTGGGCATCGATGTGCCAAATGATGTCACGATAGTTGGGCTCGATGACATCGAAATGGCGAGCTGGTCAACAATTAACTTAACGACCGTTCACACCGACATCCCGGGCATGGCCCGAGCCGCGGCAGACTTGATTTTGAAGCGCATTGCCAATCCCACTGCCCCACCGATACATCACCAAGAATCCGTTTCACTCGTGCTTCGCGGCACACACGGTCCAGCACATTAAGTACCCGCCAGAGTGCACTACTCTGAGCGCAATCGCGTGCGACTGTAAGGAAAAGGTAAGTAACTGCCGAGACTCGCGTGACGCTGAACACAAATGGCCGTTTCAGCAGGGCACTCATTTTCAATCCGACTTACACTGAGCAGGTGAGTCACGCAATCAGAGATCAACGCGAGCAGGAAATTCTTGCTGCCGCGCTGGCTGAACTGACGGAAAAAGAAGTCACACACATTTCGATGGCGAGCCTAGCCGCACGAACTGGCTTAACTCGTACTGCGATTTACCAATACTTTTCATCGGTTGACGATATTTTTGCGGAACTGGTCATCAACGACATGGCCGATCTCGTCAACACAATGGATTCACAACTCGCGCAAATCGATGATCCCATTGAGCGCATTCGAGCGTGGGTATTGAATTCTCTCGAGCATCTTTCTAGCGGCGAACATGCAATTATCCGTCGGCTGAGTGAAATTAATCTTGCTGCTGAAAAGCGCGGAATTGTTCGTGCCCTTCACGGTCAATTTATGGATTCTCTGAGCTTTCCAGTGAAAGAACTTGAATTAGATAACGCTCCATCAGTATGTGCACACATTGCAGCCGTGGTTAATTCGGCAGCAAACCGCATTGACTTGGGTTTTGATTTTGCTTACGAAGCGGCTGCGGCTGAATCCTTCGTTATGGCCGCTGTCAACAATATGTAGTTTGGGCGGAACCGCAACGCAGCCCCGCCCAAATTAGATGAGCTAAATTACCTCGCGTTAATTTTGAATGTCCATTTGAAATCGGTCTGCTTCAATCGATTTGATCCGAGTGCGCGTGCTGTGACAACACACGTTCCAACTTTTTTGAAGCTCACAACTTTTTTGTGATTGGTCGATGAAACCGAGCACAATGTGGCGTTAGATGTGGACCAAGTCAACGACTGTCCATTTTGGGTCTTGACGTTGTCAGCAATAATCGTCGAGCTCTTACCTTTGGCGACCGAGTATGTCCCCGTTGCAAGAGTTGGCGAAAGTGTTTGTGCAACCTTGGACGGAGCGGTAAAGGTCAATGGAATGAATGTATCGAGAGACACGTCAGAACCATCGACGTGATCACGGCGAATAAACACTCCGCAGACGACCACAGAACAATCAACAGTTGTGGAGTTTGACGTGAACAGTCCCTGCACCGACAGCGTTTGCGGCCGGGAAGCGTCAGTTGCATGCTGAGCAATTGAGCCACTATCCAAACTGGTCCACACACCCATTCCGTTACACAATGTCGGACGCGCTGCGGTCAATGATTGCTGGCATTCGCGAACATACAATCCATTTCCCGAAGGAACACCCGCAAGAGAGACGGTGAGATCTTCACCTGCATCAGCTATCCCTGCTGATTTACTGATCACAACGCCAACCGGTGAAAAGGTCAACGGAATGTGAGTGTCCAAACTAGTGTCTGTTGGTGCGTTGTGGTCCAGGCGTACGAAAATTTCACATGCAACGAGAACGCAGTCGTAAGTATTCGAGTCTTGCCCTGTAAAGAACTTCACTACAGGTAGCGCAACTGGAGAATTCGCGTCTCCAGCATGTTGCTGTAGTGAACTAGCACTTGTACTTACCCATTGACCGCGCCCATTACATTGCATCGGACGGCCAGATTGAACCGTTGCACACTGCATGACGTAGAAACCAGCATTCGTTGGAATGTTGGATAACGTCACATTCACTGTTTCACCGGCATACGCGATGTGAGTGGTCTTTGATGCAATTGCAGAGAATGTCGTTGCAGATGCTGAAGTAGCACTCACGCCTACTACAGCAATCGAAGCAACGAGAATTGAAATGAGTTTCTTCACTTACGTTCCTTTGCTATTTGAATGTGACGGGGATAAAAACATCGGCACGACGAAAATCAGGTTCAAAATGATCAGCGCGAGTGACAATGGCGCACTTGACCACCTTGCAATTAGTCGAACCGAATAATTGAGAAACTTGGATTTGAACAGAAAAGGATCCATTTTTTCCGTAACGCTTTGCCAATTTCATCGTGGCAAATGGAACCTTGTTGGTAATCCACACTGAGCCGGCGCCTTTGCCATCGAGATTTATGCCGCCGTAGCAATTTTCGGGGCGAAGACCTCGAGCTGGAAGTTGGCAAAACGCGACATAAATTCCATGCTTGGTATCGAAACCGAGACCCGTGACTGTAACCTTTTCGCCAGTGGAAAGTTTGGAAGATTTGCTAGCCGCGAGAATCTGTCCATCAACACCTTTAGCGGCTGGAGCGAAACCTAAAGCATGACTGGGCATAGCAATCACGGTCAACGACACCGCTGTCGCAACAACCAGAGCAACTAATCGTTTGATCACATGCCAACATTAGGCATAGAGCGGCTTTACAAACCTGACACTGTGTCACTCGCAACGGTATCTATGAATGCTGCATGTGCGATTCATGAGAAGCGCAAAATTCACAGATTTCTGAGGCAGCCGACGCTACTTTACAGTGAATTTTTTGGAGTCTTGCTGAGTCACAGAACCATCCTTGGCGCTGTAGTCAATCGCCGTGAATGTATACGTGCCTGCAGTCAGTGTGCCCAATGAAACTTGCCATACAGAACGGACCGGACAAGCTTGTTGCGCAGTTACTGAACCATGTTTCACAACAATGCCTGAACGAGTGAGCTTCCACGCAATTCCAGCTTCAAAGGTGCAAGCAGTGCCTTTGATAGTGACAGGGTTACCGACGACAGCCCCCGGCGAGGTTACCCAAATAGGAGCAAGAACATCGTAGGAACGTTCACGTGCAAAGCCCACGGTCGTATCGACATGTCCCGCAAATGACTCGATTGGTTCTCCATCAGAAGTGAACCGCACCGACTTAACAGACCTGTCATTAGCCGTAAGCGTCCACACCAATTGATCAATTGCGCGCATCTCGCCTTCAGAACCGACGTTGAGATGACTGATTTTCAGATCAACTATCGCTTTACTTCCAGCGACCGAAACTGAATTGATCACCGAACCATTTCCCCAAAGGTTGGTGTAATCCGAATCAACCGAGTGACTACCTTGAGCCGTGAGATAACGAAGTGATTCCAGTCCAAGCGAATTACTGCCGTGAACAGTGACATGACGGAATTCACGGTAGAGGCGCAACCCTTGTGCTGTATCACCGACGTAATAAATCGCAGCGATTTTGGTCTTGGTTGGAACAACAGTTGATGACGGTGACGGCGAAGCAGTGGATGTAGTACTCGGCGAAGCGGACGAGGATGACGACTCCGATGGGCCAAACGAACAGCCAGCTATGACCAACGTTGATGCTACGAGCAGTCCGAATTTTTCTAGCCTCATAAATATGACCATACGCTCGAAAACGCAACACCGAATACTAATTTGAAATCTTTTGGCTAATAAGAGCGCTACCTCTCGCTGCATTTTCGCATCGCTATCTAATAGCGCGCAGTCACTGAACTTCTCTATGCCACGTTGACAACGATTGTGTGCCAGCCCGTTGCACCATCTGGATCAATCGCTGTGAGTTTTTCAGTCTGGGTATATCCAGTGCCGTCAGTTGCACGCACTGAGATTCGATTCTTGCCAGACGTCGGCGTCCACTCAATCCACCATTGTCGCCACGATGAATTCGAAATCTCAGGCCCAAGGTGAGCGCTTTGCCAGGCGCCATTATCGATTTGAACCTCAACCTTGCGAATGCCTTTTGTCGGCGCCCATGCAACGCCAGCGATATGTGTTGGCTCAGTAGTCATTGACTGGCCTTGCTTGGGAACATCGATTCGCGATTCAGTCTTCACAGGTCCTAATTGTGACCAGCCTCGTGAAATCCAAAAGCCTTGTTTCTGATCAAAGCGGCACAGTTCTAATTTCTGCAACCACTTGGTAGCCGAAACATATCCATACAGCCCAGGCACCACGAGACGGACTGGAAATCCATGCTTGGCGTTAAGAATTTCGCCATTCATCCCAACGGCAAGAATTGCGTCACGGTCAAAGCCAGCAGCAACTGGAAATCCCGCCGAAAAGCCATCGGTGGACCAACTAAGAATTTGATCCGCGCCACTTTTTGGCTTGGCCATATCCAACACATCCGAAAGTTTCACGCCGAGCCAACGAGCGTTGCCCACCAAACTTCCGCCGACGCTATTTGATACGCATCCAATCGTGCAATCAACTTCGATCATCGGCATCGCCATAATTTGTTCGTAATTTAAGGTCGTTGGTGAATCCACCATTCCCTCAATCGACATTGACCATGTTGACGCGTCAATCTGAGGAATCTCGACAGCTGTATCAATGCGAAAGAAATCTTCAATAGGAGTGACTAAGGGCGAGAGCCCAGTGATGTTGGTGGCCGGATCCGCAGGCAAAGGAGCAGCAGACTTGAACACGGATGGGAGTTTTTGAGCAACTTGCGATGCAGTTGAAACAACCTTTTTGTGCGCTTTAGCCAACAGCGCACCACCCGTAGCACTCGCCGCGATGATGGCACTGACACCGAAGATAAATGATCGTCGGGTTGGCTCTGTGTCACTCACATCGTCACACTACTTTCTAAATCAAACATGCGCTTGGTGGCGGAAAAGTAGACTTGCTTTGTGGCCAAAAATCAGATTCGGAGACTACTTCCCGACCGATCAGATTTCACACAAATGCTTAGCAAGCCGCAGGCAGACATCATTGCCGGACTGAGCGTTGCTGTCGTTGCCTTACCTCTGGCACTTGCTTTCGGTGTAGCTTCCGGAGTCGGCGCAGCGGCCGGTATTGCAACTGCCGTAGTCGCCGGACTTCTCGCAGCGCTTTTCGGTGGCAGTCGGGTGCAAGTCAGTGGACCTACTGGAGCCATGACAGTCGTTCTGGTGCCAATATTTGCTCAGTTTGGTGCCCGTGCAGTTCTTACCGTTGGGCTCATAGCAGGCATCATCTTGCTCGTCATGGCTATTTCCGGTGCCGCGCACTTCATGCGCTACATCCCAATCAGCGTCATCGAAGGATTCACCGTTGGAATTGCATTACTCATTGGATTGCAGCAAGTTCCCATCGCATTAGGTGTGAAGCCAGATTCAACATCTGTAGTTTTGTCCGCGATTCATGCCCTGCGAAACGAAATGAACGGTAGCGATCCTGCGGCGATTGCAATTTCGCTTGGCTCAATTCTCTTCATCATGATTTCTCGCAGAGTTCACGCGTCAATTCCTTCGGGAATCTTGGCCGTAGCAATAGCAACTTTCATCACAACGAGATTTCACTTGGACATTCCCGTCGTCGGTGACATTCCGCGATCAATCAATTGGCGGGGCTTGCCCCAAATGAGTCACCTACCTTTTGGATCGCTCGTCATACCTGCATTTTCAGTAGCGGGACTGGCTGCAATCGAAGGTTTGCTCTGTGCTTCAGTTGCCGATGCTATGGCAGATTTACCGCCACATAATTCGCATCGAGAACTTTTTGGCCAAGCGCTAGCGAACTTAGTAACACCTCTTTTCGGCGGCGTGCCAGCAACAGCCGCGATTGCACGTACTGCGGTCAATGTCAGGAGTGGTGCAGTCAGCCGATTGGCAGCAGTTTCACACTCCATAATTTTGCTGTTATTTATTGCAGCCGGGGCAACGCTCGTAGCTCACATTCCACTGGCTTGCTTGGCTGGCGTTCTTATCGCAACGGCCTTTCGCATGGTTGAAGGCCAGAAACTTCGCACTTTCATCAAAGAGACGCCACATCACGGCATAATCGTGGCGCTGACGGCCCTAGCAACCCTCTTTCTAGATTTGGTTGAAGCTGTACTTTTAGGAATATTCATCGCATCCGTGCTGTCATTTATCCAAGGTAAACGACAACGTAAAACACATGTTTCTGAAGTCGAACAAGTTGAAGCGGCACTCGATCACATTCTCCATCCCTCGGATGAAACGGTACGCTAACAACCAACAACGTCGGGAGAAAGACCAACATGGCCGAGCTCGTTTTCTTCACCGGAACAATGGACTGCGGTAAGTCCACGCTTGCAGCTCAAGTAAATTACAACCACGCCAGCCGGGGTCGTCGTGGACTTGTTTTCACGCGTAATGACCGTGCGGGTTCAGGCATTCTTTCCAGCCGCTTGGGACTTGAAGTCCCAGCCATTGAAGTCACCGACGATGCGCAATTTTTCGCCAACATTCTTGAGAGTCATTCAAGTGACGAATTGGACTATTTGATTTGCGACGAAGCTCAGTTTTATTTACGCGACCACATCAACCAGCTCGCACACATCGTGGATGACTTGGACATCGATGTGTATGCATTCGGCATCACC
>JALQVI010000109.1:2218-2475 GCA_023260395.1 Candidatus Nanopelagicales bacterium | reverse complement strand
CGGAACAGGTGTAGGTCGAGTCCGCTTAGAGTTCACACCTAGCGGTCAAGATGTACGTGTTCCACCCGGTGTAACCGTGTTCGACGCAGCATCCCGGAATGGCCTCGCTATTGACTCAACATGTGGCGGTCATGGCACATGTAAAAAGTGCAAGATTCAAATCCACGAAGGCGAAGTTCCCGTTTCACGTTTGGACATCCGCGCCTTCTCGCCAGAACAACTCGCTGATGGCTGGCGCTTGGCCTGTATGGCCCGCG
>JALQVI010000109.1:0-2208 GCA_023260395.1 Candidatus Nanopelagicales bacterium | reverse complement strand
CCAAAGGCAGCAACTGTCGGTGTAGGTCGCCAAGTTATTTTGCGTCCAGCAATTCAGAAGCGCTACATCGAGCTGACCGAGCCAACACTTTCTGATCAGCGCACCGATATCGAGCGCATTGCTGACGCACTTGATGACCTGAATGTAAATGCCGACCTTTCGGTCTTGCGTACATTGCCAACAATTCTTCGTAAATCAAACTTCCAAGTCACTGCAGTTATTTCCGATGAGGATTTAATCGCGGTCGAACCAGGCGACACCTCAGCTGCGAACTATGCAGTTGCTATCGACCTTGGAACAACGACTGTGGTTGCAACCTTGCTCGACCTTGGAACTGGCACACCAGTTGCTGTGAAGTCGATGCTGAACAAGCAACAGCCATTCGGCGCAGACGTTATCTCGCGCATCTCGGCTACCATGATGGATCCAGAAGCACTTGGCATCATGCAAAAGCTCGCGCTGGAAACCTTGAACGAACTCATCGCTGAAGTGTGTGATGAAGCTGGTATTTCAACGCACAGCGTTTACGAAACCGCTATCGCAGGCAATGCCACGATGGTGCACTTGTTGCTCGGTGTTGATCCAGAACCAATTGGTGTTGCGCCGTTCATTATGGCTGTGAAGGAATGGCCGGAATACACTGCGGAACAAATTGGCTTGGCCGTTCATCCGGGTGCTCGCACATATTTATTCCCAGCCTTCGGCGCCTACGTTGGTGGCGACATTGTGGCTGGTGTTCTTGCAACTGGAATGGACCGCGACAAGCGCGTTCGTTTGCTTATTGACGTCGGTACAAACTGTGAAATTGTTTTGTCTAACGGCGACCAGATATTGACCACGGCTGCACCTGCAGGACCTGCGTTCGAAGCGGCATCAATTGCCTGCGGCATGCGCGCGGCTGATGGGGCAGTCGAAGTCGTGCAAATCAAGGACGACGAATTGCACCTCGGTGTGATTGGCGACTCCGAACCTGTTGGTTTGTGTGGCTCAGGCCTTGTTGATGCCGTTTATGTTTTGCATAAGTCAGGTTTGCTCGATGATTCAGGTCGTTTCGTAAGCGACGAAAAGGCCGCCGAAATCGCACCGAACTTGTCCAAGAATCTTGTGACTCGTGAATCAGGCGATCGTATTTTCGTGCTGCACTGGGTTGATGGTGAACCAACTGTCTACTTGTCCCAGCGTGACGTTCGGGAATTACAGTTTGCCAAGGCTTCAATTGCAACCGGTTGGCGAATGCTGCTCGACGAAGTTGGCTTGAAGGACGATGACGTTCAGCAGGTCCTCCTTGCGGGTTCATTCGGTTCATACTTGTCACCGGCCTCTGCAGTTGGCATCGGTCTCGTTCCGAAAATGCCAGTTGTTCGTATCGTCAGCGCTGGAAACGTTGCTGGCGAAGGCGCCAAGATGGTTCTGCTGTCTTCAACCGAACGTAGCGGTGCGCAAACATTGCTTAATGAAGTTGAATATGTTGAGCTATCAGATCGCGAAGACTTCCAAGAAAAATTCGTTGTGGAGTTGGCACTTCCTTCATGAGCACTGCAGTAATCGCGTGTGGCGCACTGTCGGGCCACATCCTCGACATAGTTGAGCGCAACGATCTCGAAGTAACTATCGAGTCGATTGAGCCGCTATTTCACAATCAACCCATGGAGATTGCTCCAGCAGTTGAGGATGCCATCAAGCGACTGCAACCAACCCATACCAAAATTGCGATTGCTTACGCGGACTGTGGCACTTACGGTGAACTCGATTCGGTGTGTGAGTACTACGGCATTAAGCGACTCGAAGGCGAAACCTGCTACGACGTGTTTGCGACAGCCGAACGTGTGCGCGAAGAGTTTGAAGCAATTCCCGGCACATATGTTTTGACCGATTACCTTGTGAAGTCATTTCGCCGCAGTGTGATTCAAGAATTGGGTTTGGACCGCTATCCACACTTACGTGATGATTATTTTCATTCGTATGAACGTTTGTTGTGGCTGACGCAACACCAAACACCTGAATTAACAAAAGCCGCACAAGAAGCAAGTGAACTTATCTCTTTGCCACTTGAAATTGTGCACGTCGGAGACCAACACTTAGAGAAGCAATTGCTCGCACTCATCGAGGAGTCAGCGTGACCACCTATTCGCAAGACATGTTGATCGGGGAACTTAAGCGGTTCACCGAAACTACGCCTGGAGTGATGCAGTCATTGCAGCGCACTCA
>JALQVI010000108.1 GCA_023260395.1 Candidatus Nanopelagicales bacterium | reverse complement strand
TAAGCCAGCCAACCTCACCCCACTGACCACTGTGGTTGTGTTGGATCTCATGATTCAAGCTGGCGTGCCAGAGGACCTCGTCCAGGTCATCACCACGACGGACGCTCCTGGCTTCAGCTCAACCCTGTTGGCAGACCAGCGCGTGCGCAAGATTTCCTTCACCGGCTCCACTCCCGTGGGCAGCACCCTGATGGAACTCGCTGCCAAGAACATCGTGAAGAGCTCGATGGAGCTCGGTGGCAATGCTCCCCTCATCGTCTTTGATGATGCAGATTTGGATCGCGCAATTGAGGGAGCAATCCTGGCCAAGATGCGTAATGGCGGACAGACCTGCGTTGCCGCCAACCGCATGTTTGTTCAAGAAGGCATCGCAGATGCCTTCATCGAAGGCTTCACAGCCAGGATGGCTGCATTCAAACTCGGTAACGCCATGAACAAGGACGTAGATCTCGGTCCCGTTATTGATGACCGTGCTGTTGCGCGCCTGACTCACCTGGTCAATGACGCTGTTGCGAAGGGCGCAACCCTCCGCACTGGTGGCAAGGCACCTGATCGTGAAGGTCACTTCTTTGAGCCCACCGTTCTGGACAATGTTCCTGCGAATGCAGATATTGCCACTACAGAAATCTTTGGACCCGTGGCAGCAATCACGCGCTTCAAGACTCAAGAAGAAGTTATTGCGAAAGCTAATGACACTGAGTTCGGTCTTGCTGCGTTCGTGTTCACCGAGAACCTCGACCGCGCCATCAACGTGGCAGAAGCACTCGAGACCGGCATGGTCGGTATCAACAATGGTTTGCTCTCCAACATCGCAGCACCCTTCGGTGGTGTGAAGGCGTCTGGAACCGGCCGCGAAGGTGGAGCTGAAGGTCTTGAGGAATACCAAGAGATCCGTTACTTCACCATGAAGCGTAAAGAAACCTTCTAAGCACCTCCAACGCCTGAAGGCATCAGAAAACCCCGCCGTAATTGAACTGTCCCCCGAAAGTTGGACAGGTTAAATCCTAGGCGGCTTCTAATTGAAGGGCATGGTTCCGATATTGCATCGGGGTCATGCCCTTCAGTCGTTCCTGGATACGTTCGTTGTTATACCAATCGATGTATTCCTCGATTGAGTCGATGAGTTCGTTGACGGTGTTGAATCTTTCACCATGGAACATTTCTGATTTGAGGTGTCCGAAGAAGTTCTCGATGAGGGCGTTGTCATAACAGTTCGCTTTGCGAGACATGGATTGAACAGCGTCATGTTCTTCCAACAGGGCACGCCAGGAGACGTGTTGGTATTGGAATCCTTGATCTGTGTGAACAAGCACCCCAGCTTTTGGTTGTTCACGCTCCAATGCTGTTTTCAAACTTTGAGCAGTCAGTGCAGTGCTGGGTGAGGTGCTTGTTTGAAAACTCACAATGGAGTGATCAAACAGGTCATAAATCGGTGAGAGATACACTTTCTGGTTCCCCACCCGGAACTCGGTCACGTCACTGACCCATTTCTGGTTGGGCGTTGCAGCTTCAAACTCTCGGGCAAGGACGTTGTTAGCAACGCGAGAAGCCCCGCCTTGATAAGAGTTGTATTTGCGCCTGACGCGCACTTTCGAGCGCAGGCCTAGCTGGTTCATGAGTTTATGAACCAGCTTCTTGCTCACTTGCCAGCCGTCTTGCCGCAGTCGCAGCCAGATTCGGCGATGACCATAACGTTGCTTACTGGCGATGAATATTGCGCTGATGGCCATTTTGAGCTCGCCATGACGATCTGGCGCATCGAGTTGGGCTTGGTGATAGTAATAGGTCGACCTTGCCAGCCCTGCCGCATTCAACAGGTCGGCAAGGTCATGGTCGGACTTGAGGGAGGAAATCGCCTGGACCTTTAGGCGTGTCCTTGGTTCCTCAAGTCCCGCAATTTTTTTAGATACGCGTTCTCTGCTTCGAGACGTTTGACTTGTTGACGCAGCTGGTCAGCCTCGCCGGCTGTTGCTGGGCTCTTGGAAGAACCGGTGGGTCTCCCTTTGGTTTTGGGCATCAACGCTTCATCGCCGCCGGCTTGCCAAGCGCGCACCCATCTTGTGATGTCTTTGACAGAATTTAGGCCAAACTCGGACGCCAATTCCATCTTCGTTGCACCTGCAAGGAAGCGGTCAACAACTTCTTTTTTGATCTCGAAAGAGAAACTTCTTTTGGTTTTACTCTCCACAAGACAAAGCCTGCCATGAAGCGTCCATCGAAGACGGAAATCCCTCACGGAAGTCAGGCTCACGCCTAATCGATAGGAAGCGGCTCGATATCCCAAGCCAGATTCGAAAAGCTCTACAAGCTGTTCTCGTTGAAGTGTTGTGAGTGAACTATTTGGTTGCAAAGAAAAACTCCCCAGAAATTGGAAACTGATTATTCAGTCCAACTTCTGGGGAGCAGTTCAGAATCGGGGGTCTATTAGACAAGTCGACTTAGAAGTCGCGCTTCTCTTTGATCTTTGCCTTCTTACCGCGGAGGTTGCGCAGGTAGTACAGCTTGGCGCGACGGACGATGCCGCGACGCACGACCGTCACGTCGCCGAGCATCGGGCTGTGGAGCGGGAAG
>JALQVI010000107.1 GCA_023260395.1 Candidatus Nanopelagicales bacterium | reverse complement strand
CCCCAAAACCCCAAAACCCCTTTGTCAGCTGTGAGGAATTTGGTTAAAAGTGTATAATTTCAAAGATCATGGCAGAGTAAGTCTTACCTCAAAACTCATCACTTTGCAGCAAAAACAAGAAGAAGAACCCCAGCAAGCTCACCGTTGAGGACTCCAAGGACGACGACAACACCATCGTGCTTATCACTGAGAAGCGCATGGAGGAGCTCAACATCATGAAGGGAGACCAAGTGCTCCTTAAAGGTAAACTCGCACTCTTCCAGACTGATATTCATATAGGCAAGAAGCGTCGTGAGACTGTGTGTATCGCATTCAGCCCCGATGACAACGACATGCCCGACGGTCAGATTCGCATGAACAAGGGCAGCCGCAAGAACCTGCGTGTGAGACTCGGCGACACTGTCAAAGTGTGCCCACTTCCGGAGTGCCCTAACCTGGTCAATATCCAGATCCTTCCTTTCGCTGACTCGATCGAAGGTCTGACTGGCGACCTAACTCAAACCTACATCGTTCCCTACTTCCGCGATGCTTTCAGACCCGTGACAAAAGGCGACACGTTTACAGTTAGAGGTCAGTTCAGACCTGTCGAATTCAAAGTAACTGCAGTTGAGCCTGGCAACTACGGAACCGTCACTGATAAGACAAACGTATTTACTGAGGGCGAACCCATCATCAGAGATGAGGAAGAGCAGCAAGATGGCATCGGATACGACGACGTTGGTGGTGTTGGACAGCAGCTTGCCAAGATTCGCGAAATGGTGGAACTTCCACTCAGACACCCCGCTCTCTTCAAGGTTCTCGGTGTGAAGCCGCCCAAAGGTGTCCTTCTTTACGGACCTCCCGGTTCCGGTAAGACTCTTATCGCCAAGGCCATCGCTAACGAGACTGGTGCGTTCTTCTATTGCATCAATGGTCCCGAAATCATGTCTGGAATGCAAGGTCAGTCGGAGGAGAATCTGCGCAAGGCTTTTGAGGAGTGTCAAAAGAACGAACCCGCCATTCTTTTCATCGACGAATTGGACTCAATTGCACCTAATCGCGAAAAGAGCAAAGGTGAAGTTGAAAAACGTGTCGTTGCTCAGTTGCTTACTCTCATGGATGGTGTCAAGGGACGCGGCAAAGTCGTTGTTATTGGTGCTACCAACAGACCTAATCAGCTTGACCCTGCTCTGAGAAGAGCTGGTCGATTCGACAGGGAAATTGACATCGGTGTTCCCGATCAAGAGGGAAGATTCGAGATTCTGAGAATCCACACGAAGAACATGAAGCTCGCTCCTGATGTAGATCTTGAATCCATTGCCAAGAACACTCACGGTTTTGTCGGCGCTGATTTGTTTTCGCTTTGCACTGAAGCTGGTTTCCAGTGCGTTCGTGAAAAGATGGATCTTTTCGATTTGGAAGCTGACACGATTGATGCTGAAATCCTCAACGCAATGGCTGTGACAAATGCCCACTTCAAACATGCTCAAGGCAAGTCTTCTCCATCCTCTTTGCGTGAGACTCACGTTGACAGACCAACTACAACCTGGGATGATATCGGCGGTCTCGAAGAAGTCAAGCGCGAGCTGAGAGAGATGATCCTCTACCCAATTGACCACCCTGACAAGTTCGAGATGTTCGGTATGAAGCCATCCAAGGGTGTTCTCTTCTATGGACCTCCTGGTTGCGGTAAGACTCTTATGGCCAAAGCAGTTGCTTGTGAATGCGAGTCCAACTTCATCTCAGTCAAAGGACCTGAACTCATGACCATGTGGTTCGGTGAGTCCGAAAGCAACGTTCGTGAAGTTTTCGACAAGGGTCGTGGTGCAGCACCTTGCGTCATTTTCTTTGACGAGCTCGATTCAATTGGCCAGGCGAGAGGCAGTCACACAGGTGATTCTGGAGTTTCGGATCGTGTCCTGAATCAGCTTCTCACAGAGATGGACGGCGCTGGTGTCAAAAAGGACCTCTTCTTTATCGGTGCGACAAACAGACCCGACATCTTGGATGAGGCTTTGGTGAGACCCGGTCGTTTGGATCAACTGATTTACATTCCTCTCCCTGATAAAGGTGCTCGTAAGAACATCTTCAAGGCGTGCCTCAGAAAGAGTAAAGTTCCAGTTGCTGAAAACGTGAGCTTCGATCACCTGGCCGACATTACTGAGAAGTTCTCTGGCGCTGATATCGCTGACTTCGTTAAGCGCGTGAAGAACATCGCGATTCAGGAGGAAGTAGCCAACGAGATCGCATACAAATAAGAGATGGCTCGCAAAGGCGCTACCGAAGACGTCGATATGAGCCAAGCGCCAACTGGTATTGCCTGCATCACTCGCAAGCACTTTGATAAAGGATGGGCCAACGCAAGAACTTCGATCTCGCAGGCCGACTTGCACAAGTTCGACCAATTTAGAATCAAGATGGACCCACAGTATGCGAAGAAGGTCGGAGCGAAGCAATCAGGTGGCGTGGTTGTAAAATGGCCTGATGATGGCAAGAGCTAGTTTGCGGATGCTGGCAATGACGACGATCTGTACGACTGATTTTGCACGAGTTCAATTTACTTTAAAATAAATTTGAAATTCAACATGGGGTTTTGGGGTTTTGGGG
>JALQVI010000106.1 GCA_023260395.1 Candidatus Nanopelagicales bacterium | reverse complement strand
TTGGTCCAAGCGTTGTTCGGCAATAAACCAAAAATGCCATCCAGCGAAATCGTGCGTGGCTCGACCAAGCGATGCGAGAGCAAATGAAGACGCAAATATGCATCAGCAGTATCAACCGGAGCAGCATCCAGATCAGCGATGTGAACTTCGACAACCTGGGTGCGCGTGCCACGAAGGTCATCCGTATTGATTCCGTGATCCAAGCCTGACGGCGCCGTCGGGGTGCTTCCTAGCGTTGGTTCTGGGAACCACACATCGAGAACTTGGTCATTGAATACGGTTGCTAGCCCAATTCCAGAGGCTGTGCGGCTTGACGTCATGGTCGGTCCTTCGCGATTTATTGAATACAGGACTACCGTAGTCGTGTGGGACTCAATGCGTTAAATGCGGATGCCGATGTTGTGAGCATGACTCGTGACCTGGTCAATTTTCCAAGCGTCTCGGGCGATGAAGCCAGTTTGGCCGATGCCATTGAGGCAATTTTGCGAGACTCACCGTGGCTAACTGTCGAGCGCATTAGCAACAGTTTGGTTGCGCGTACGTCACTCGGACGCGCCCAACGCGTCATCGTCGCGGGACACATTGACACTGTGCCAGTTGCCGATAATTCGACAGCCGTTGATGTTAACGCGGGTGATGCACTGCCCACAGGTGAGACTGTTCCTGGCGACGTAATTTTTGGTCTGGGTTCATGCGACATGAAGGGCGGCGTTGCCGTTGCGCTTCGCGCAGCCATTGGCATCAGCGAACCAGTCTTTGATGTCACCTACATTTTTTATGAATGCGAAGAAATCGCGAGTAGCCGTAACGGTCTGACGTTGATTGCAGCGCAGCGGCCAGATCTGTTAGAGGCTGATATTGCAGTTTTGCTCGAGCCCAGCAATGCGGGCATCGAAGCCGGATGCCAAGGCACGCTTGTCGCACAAGTTGAAGTCCCAGGTGTGCGTGCTCACAGTGCGCGTTCATGGAAGGGCGTTAACGCTATCCATGGGCTCACTGATTTGCTCGCGAAGCTGAACGCCTATGAACCAGCTCGCGTTGAAATCGATGGCTTGGAATATCGCGAAGGTTTGAACGCAGTCCAAATTCATGGTGGCGTAGCAAATAATGTCATTCCTGACTCAGTGCTGGTGAACGTCAATTTCCGCTACGCCCCGAATCGCACAGCCGCCGAAGCCCAGGCTCATGTGGAGCAAGTGCTCGATGGCTATGCCTTAACAATTTTGGATAACACAGCCGGAGCAATGCCAGGACTTGATCGACCAGCGCTTGCCGATCTCGTGGCTCGCGCTAATGGACAAGTAGCACCAAAGTTTGGTTGGACTGACGTAGCGCGTTTCTACGCACTCGGTGTACCTGCCGTAAACATGGGTCCTGGAGATCCGAGCTTGGCTCATGCTCGCAATGAACATGTTCCAGTTGAACAGCTAATCAGTTGCCAAGCCACGATTCAGTCGTGGTTGCGCGGCTAGAAAGAAAAGCGATGTCGAACGAATCCGAACAACCACTAGCCCAACGCCAAGGCCCGGTCCTTCGTCGTGGACATGCCATCAGTCGTGGCACTACGGATCAACGTCTGCTCGATAGTCATGGTGATACCGAATGGGTGCATCAAGACCCGTGGCGCGTCATGCGCATTCAGTCGGAGTTTGTGAATGGCTTCGGTGCGCTTGCGGACCTTGGTCCAGCATTCAGCATCTTTGGAAGCGCTCGCACCTCACCTGATAATCCGGAATACGCAACTGCTCGCGAATTAGCAAAGAAACTTTCTGACCGTGGCTACAACGTCATCACCGGTGGTGGCCCAGGAATCATGGAAGCCGCTAACCTTGGTGCCAACGAAGGCCCTGGTCTTTCGGTCGGTCTAGGCATTGAATTGCCGTTCGAGCAATCGATGAATGACTACGTCGAACTCGGTGTGGACTTCCGATACTTCTTTGCGCGTAAAACCATGTTCATTAAATACGCCCAAGGTTTTGTTGTATTCCCTGGTGGGTTTGGCACATTCGATGAACTTTTTGAAGCCCTCACATTGGTTCAAACTAAGAAGGTCACATCGTTCCCAGTTGTGTTGATGGGCAGCGCGTTTTGGAACCCGCTCATGGAGTGGCTCAAAGGTCCAGTTCTGGCCGAAGGCAAAATCTCTGCGAAGGATTTGGACCTTTTGCACATCTGTGACGATGTAGATGAAGCGATCAAAATCCTGATTGACGCTGAAACCATGCGCAAAAAGATGGTCGATGAATTTGGCCAGCTCGTCAACGGGCACAAATAGTCATTCGCGCATACTCTTAAAAGTGTGGAACACATTGAACTACGCATCCCTGTAAACGCCCCGCAAGAAACTGTGTGGAAGGCAATCACTGATTGGCAAAGCCAAGGTGAATGGATGTTTGCAACGAAAGTTGACGTGACCAGTCCTCATGCCGAAGGCGTGGGAGCAACGCTTTCAGCGTTCACCGGGTTTGGACCAGTTGGATTTCTCGACACCATGACAATCACGTCATGGGAGCCACCGTATCGATGCGATGTTGACCACACCGGTCGCGTTGTTCGAGGCACTGGAAGTTTTGTCGTCGAACGCTTAACTGA
>JALQVI010000105.1 GCA_023260395.1 Candidatus Nanopelagicales bacterium | reverse complement strand
AGCGTGTTGCCAGTTCCTTTGCAGCTTGCTGCAATGCGTTGTCGGCCTCTTGGCGGTCAACCTTGCTGACAATATCCATACTTGAATCGGCCATGGTGAATTCTCCTTGACTAAAGGGCTTGAATTAAGACTTTACCTTGTGGGTTTTCGGGCGTTTGGCACAAGGTGCAGGTACTCGGTATTCTTACGGGGTTGCCATTTATGGCGACATGGCAGATTGCCCGAGCGGCCAATGGGAGCGGACTGTAAATCCGTCGCGAAAGCTACAGTGGTTCGAACCCACTATCTGCCACCAGTGAGGGTCGGTTTCTTTGAGAAATCGGCCCTTTTGGTTTGTCTGAGTTCCTAGCTGCGATGCGTTGGGCCAAAGATGGCCGATACGTGCCCGCCCAGAATGGTCCATGCCCGCATGCCTTTGTATTGGGTTGGGAATGTGTCGCCGTAACCAGTCACAATCCAGCGCGGCCGACTGTGTGTGTCGAGGATAACTGCAAGCGAGTTGATTCGCCAACCGCCAGTCGGTGGAGTGTCGATTCCTGGTCGTGAGTAATACCAGCCATTCTTTTGAAGCGCTGACCATCCACTTGGACGGCGAATGCCGATGCCCCACGACGAGTAGTCACCAACTTGATGCATCAAACTACGGAAATATTTCATTGACGAATAATGCAAGAGAGTTTTGCTGACGAAAAGTTGTCGCAACAAACTTGCTTGATCTCCGGAAGTCGTCATGACTGTGCCCCAACTTTTATATGGGCGAGTATGCGTCAAGTGAGCAATGTTGATGACTTTTTGGATGCCGTAGTTGCGTCCGATTTTGTTATAAAGACGCGTGCCGGCAGCGTTATCGGAATGAGCAATCATTAGTTCCAAGTCGCTATAAACGCTCGACATTCGAAATCGGCCAGAGTCAACGTTGCGCAAAACCTGTGTAGCAATCATGACCTTGCTCGTCGATGCTGTTGGGTAGCCCGTACCTTCATAACCCGCATGGAATTTACAGCCAGTGTCTAAGTCAATGACGGTGGTGTCGAACAGTCGAGCACCATAGGTTGCACGCCAACTTTTGACCCAGCTTGAACTCAGGGGGTTCGGGACTCGCGAACAGGTATTTGTCGTGATTGCGATGCTCGCTTTGGCACTGTCAAGTTCGGAAACTCCGAGTGCCATTTGTGGTGCGCAAAAGATGACAGCGACTATGAAAGCCGAGACTACTGAAATCGATTTTTGCCGGCTTTTCATGTTTCCATTATCGCCGTTGCAGTCCTACAACTATTTCAGGTGACTATCGACTTGCAAAACGGCTTCGACCAATACCTGCGCGCCATTAGCTGCCCACACTTGCGTGATGTCTTCGTTTTCGGCGTGACTAATGCCATCAACGCAAGGAATGAAAATCATTGTTAAGGGCATGAGGCCGGCAATCTGGCAAGCATCGTGTCCCGCACCGGAAATCATGCGCGTCGACGACATGCCAGAAGCAGTTGCCGATGCTTCTACGATGTCAATCAGTTCCGGCGTGAAATGAATTGTGGCGGAATCAAGTTCCTGTTTCACTTCGATGACAACACCAGTTCTGGATTCAACGGTTTTGAGCAATGCGTGTAATTCATCGGTCATTGTGTTGAGGGCGAGTACCTCAGGGTGACGTAATTCGACCATGAGTTCGACATTGCCTGGCACGACGTTAGGTGAGTTCGGAGTGACGAGCAGATGACCTACCGTAGCGCGACCAATTTCTGGTTGAGCTAGACCGATAGTCTGCACGCCGCTCACAATTTGTGCAGCGGCCGCGAGAGCATCGCGTCGACCTTCCATTGGATACGTGCCTGAGTGGCCCGATTGCCCAGATAGCTGGACTCGGAACCAGCGCATACCTTGAACTGCTGTCACAACGCCGATGTCGATTCCCTCGCGCTCGAGAATCGGTCCTTGTTCAATATGAATTTCAAAGTAGCTAGCGAACTGATCCGGAGATACAAAATCGCTGCCAAGGTAATTAATTGCGCGCAAGCTTTCACCGAGTGTTACGCCTTCAACATCTGTTCGAGAATGTAATTCTTCGGCGGAGAACTTTCCAGCGAAATATGCGGCGCCCATCATTGCGGGGGAGAAGCGTGCGCCTTCTTCATTTGTCCACACAACGACTTCGATTGGATGCGTTGTCACAGAGTTTGACGTCTGAAGGCTCTGTAGTAACTCAAGTCCAGCCATGACGCCATAGATTCCGTCATATTTGCCACCTAGTGGCTGTGAGTCCAAGTGCGAGCCGATCAAAATCGCCTTGGCTTTGTGATCGGTTCCTTCGCGACGAAGGAAAGTGTTTCCCAACGGATCAATACGAACTGTGCAACCGATTTCCGTTGCAGCAGCCACAACATAATCACGCGCTTGCCCATCAAAGATGGATGCAGCAAGTCGGTTCAAACCACCGGCTGGTGTAGCGCCGTAACGCGAGACTTCTGTTAGTGAAGTCCACAGCCGCGCAGAATCAATCGAAGGTGTTGTCATACATTTGCCTTGCGCTTGTAACTGAAGTCGCAGTACTTGGCACCTTCCATGACGGTTTGTGTGCGAGTCAGTTCAATGTTTGGG
>JALQVI010000104.1 GCA_023260395.1 Candidatus Nanopelagicales bacterium | reverse complement strand
TCCATGCGTCGTTACGCATGTTCATTTGACTGGGATCGTGTACTGAGCACGTGTGACCCTGAGTACTACAAGTGGAACCAATGGCTGTTCCTCAAGATGTACGAACGCGGTCTTGCATACCGCAAAGACTCTGCCGTTAACTGGTGTCCGTCCTGCCAGACCGTACTTGCTAACGAGCAGGTAGTTGGTGGCCTGTGCGAGCGTTGCGATAGCCAAGTAACCAAAAAGAAGCTCAACCAGTGGTACTTCAAGATCACGGATTACGCCGACCGTTTGCTCGATGACATGAAGCAGCTCGAAGGCGCATGGCCAGACAAAGTGTTGCTCATGCAGCGCAACTGGATTGGTCGCTCAAAGGGTGCTGAAGTGTCGTTCGATATCGAAGGTCGCGACGAGCCGGTAACGGTTTACACAACTCGCCCTGACACTTTGTTCGGTGCAACTTTCATGGTTGTTGCGGTTGATAGTGATCTTGCGGCTGAACTTGCTACAGGTAGTGCTTCCGAAGCTGATTTCGTCACCTACCTTGAGCAAGTTAAAGCGACGAGCGAAATGGATCGCTTGTCGACTGATCGCCCAAAGACCGGCGTGTTCTTGAATCGCTATGCCATCAACCCAGTGAACGGCGAGCGCCTTCCGATTTGGGCTAGCGATTACGTACTTGCCGATTACGGCACGGGTGCAATCATGGCTGTGCCGGCACACGACCAACGCGACCTTGATTTTGCAAAGACGTTCGATCTGCCAATTCGTGTCGTTGTCGAAAGCGAAACTGATCCCGCTGTCACTGGCGTTGCAACAGCCGATGACGGTGCACACGTCAATTCTGGCGCACTAGATGGTCTAGGCAAGGCCGAGGCAATCGCCGCGATGATTACTCAGCTTGAAGCTGACGCCAAGGGAAAGTCGGCAACTAATTACCGTCTACGTGACTGGCTGATTTCACGTCAACGTTTCTGGGGTACCCCAATCCCAATCATTCATTGCGAAGCTTGTGGGGAAGTCCCAGTACCGCTTGACCAACTTCCGGTTGAACTTCCAGATGCTTCGACATTGGACTTGTCGCCAAAGGGCACGTCGCCACTTGGCGCAGCCGATCACTGGGCTGTAGTTCCATGTCCTACATGTGGCGCTTCGGCTCGACGTGACGCAGACACCATGGACACTTTCGTGGATTCGTCCTGGTATTACCTGCGTTATTTAAACCCGCAACTTGAAACGGCTCCATTCGAAACAGATGAAGCAAACAAGTGGCTGCCCGTTGATCAGTACGTCGGCGGCGTTACCCACGCGATTTTGCACTTGCTCTACAGCCGTTTCTTCACCAAGGTGTTGAACGACATGGGCATGGTTGATTTCAACGAACCATTCACACGTTTGCTCAATCAGGGCATGGTGTTGATGGACGGTTCTGCGATGAGCAAGAGCCGCGGAAACTTGGTCAAACTCAGTGAAGAAATCGACAACAATGGCGTGGATGCCATTCGTTTGGCGATGGTCTTTGCTGGTCCACCAGAAGATGACATTGACTGGGCCGATGTTTCGCCTAGTGGTGCCAAGAAGTTCCTTGCGCGTGCCTGGCGTTTGGCGGGCGATGTCACTAGCGCTCCCGGCGCCGATGCTGCTACTGGCGATGTCTCACTTCGCAAGGTGACGCACAAGGTTGTCGCAGACTCGCAGTTGGCTATCGAGACTTACCGATTTAACGTGTCGGTTGCTCGCGCCATGGAACTTGTTAACGCCACGCGTAAGGCAATCGACAATGGCTGTGGTCCTGCAGATCCTGCCGTACGTGAAGCCGCTGAGGCAGTTGCGATTATTTTGTCGTGTGTAGCGCCTTACACGGCCGAAGAAATGTGGGAGCGCCTTGGCCACGAGCCATCAGTTGCGCTTGCGCCGTGGCCACCTGTGGATCCTGCGCTGCTCATCGAGGACGAAGTCGAATGTGTTGTTCAGATCAACGGCAAGATCAAAGAGCGGTTGCAGGTATCACCGAGCATTTCGCAAGATGAACTACAGGCTCTTGCGATGGGACAAAGTTCAATCGTGGATGCCCTCGCTGGTGCTACGCCAAAGACTGTGATTGTGCGTGCGCCAAAGCTCGTGAACATCGTTGTGGCCTAGCAATGACAGTCGGGCTCGTCACTGACTCAACGGCATATTTGCCAGAATCTGTGACGAACGCGCTAGGCATAATCGTCGTTCCTGTTCAGGTCATCATCGATGGTGTTGCCTACAACGAGTCAGATTCGCTCACGCATGGACACATTGCCGATGCATTTGCGCAAGGCAAAGTTGTCACCACTTCACGTCCGAGCCCAGAACAGTTTGTCGCCGCATACAGTGCACTCGTTGAGCAAGGATGCAGTGAGATTGTCAGCGTGCATCTCTCAAGCGAATTATCGGGTACTTATGAGTCTGCGTTACTCGCCAGCCAGCGACTTGGCGCACCCATTCATGTCATCGATTCGCGAACAATCGGGATGGCGATGGGTGCTGCAATTGAGTCGGGTGCGGGCCTCGCCGCAGATGGTGCAGACGGTTCAACCGTTGCAGCTCACATTGCCGCTCGATGCGCGCAATCGCAGGTGTGGTTTTCTGTCGAAACCTTGGAGTACCTGCAACGCGGCGGCCGAATCGGTTCAGTTCAGGCTCGCATTGGTGGCGCCTTATCCGTCAAGCCGATCTTGACAATGGTTAATGGCCAAGTT
>JALQVI010000103.1 GCA_023260395.1 Candidatus Nanopelagicales bacterium | reverse complement strand
ACTGGATGTTTGGGTTGAATCGACGATTGGTACGACGATGCGAGTGCGAAATGTTATGGCCAAAGCCTGGGCCTTTTGCGCAGATGTCACATACAGCAGCCACTTTGACTCCTTGAATAGAAAGATTGGATAGCCCGCTAAGAATACCTGTGAATGGCCCAAAAGTTCAATTTGGGTTCAGGTCGAGGCGATGGCAGGCCCAACAGATACCCTAAAGGGGTGCGAGAAAAGGCAGTTAGCGGCGACCACCAGGTCATTGATGCTCCTACATTTCGCCGAATAATCCGCAGGTTTTATGCACTTTTGCAGACAAACGAGCAGTTGCTTAATGATTTGAACGTCTTTCCGGTCCCTGATGGCGACACTGGCACGAACACGGTGCTGACGCTGCAGGCCGGCATGGATGTGTTGGACAAGGGTCGATCGGACCTCGCGTCCGTCGTCACAGGACTGGCCAAAGAGCTGGGGCTTGGGGCCCGAGGCAATTCCGGCGTCATCCTGGCCGAGTATTTGCATGGGTTTGCCGAGCTTTCCGACGTATGGATGACGCCACAACAATGGCACGAAGCATTGCAAGCAGCAGCCGCTCTGTCGGGTGAAGCCGTCTCTGTCCCACGCGAGGGCACGATGCTGACAATTGCACAGGTCGCAGCCTCGATCAAGCCCTCGGGCGAATTCGCTGAGTACGCCATTGAGATCGCAACGTGTGTGCGCGCAGCTGTGAAAGAAACAACAGAACAGCTCGCCGAGCTCGCAGCAGCCGGTGTCGTTGATTCGGGCGCATTGGCGTTGTCGTATTTTCATGAGGCCGTTGCCAATGAAATGTCTGGTCGCGAAATGCCAGAGATTGAATTAGCGCAACGCACCTGTGATGTGACGGCAATCGAATATCGCGGACCATCGCACGAAGTGATGTTCTTGTTCGACGGCGATGCCGAATCATTGCGCGAAGAGCTCACGGTCATCGGTGAATCAGTCACCGTCACTGGCCGTCAAAATCCTTTTAATGTTCATGTGCATGTTGATCAGCCTGGCGATGCGTTGAGTGAAGCCATGCGCCACGGTCGCGCTTACCGAATTTCTATTACGCGACTCGTTGGTAATGACGAGGTAGCTGATGCCAACCTCAGCGGTGTCTCAGTTGTGCTCGCTGGGGAAGGGCAGGGTCTGCGTAAAGTCGTCACCGATGCTGGCGCACACTTTGTAGCCAAGCCGCCGATGAGTTCGCTTGCAACGTCGGACTTCGTTCGCGCTATTCGTGATGCGAATGCGGCTCACGTGATTGTTTTACCGAGTGATGTTGATTGTCATGCCAGTGTGGCGTTGGCAGCACACGAAGTTCGAGCCGAGGGCATCGTGGTTCACATGATTGGCACAGCAAGTTTGCCGGCTTCGCTTGCGGCCCTTGCTGTCTTTGATGAGTCAGCCGAACTGGCCCAGACACTTGATTCGATGACAACGGCTGCACGGGCGACTCGTGATGGTGCAGTGATGGTTGCTGCCCGCGACAGCATGACTGCGATTGGCATGTGTCATGAAGGTGATGTCATCGGTTTGATTGAACGTGCGCCACATGAAATTTCCCGTGAAGCCTCTATCCATGACATGGCTGTTCATGTGGTCGATGCGATGTTGGATCATGGTGGCGAGCTCGTGACTGTGATTGTTGGACAGGACGGTGACCTCGCGATTAGCGAGCAACTGGCAGCCGATCATCCAGGAATTGAATTCAGCATTATCGAGGGTGATCAAAGCGCGCATCCGTATGTGATTGGTGTCGAATAGTGACCGCACTTGAGCAGAGTCTCACTGATGTGTTGGGTGCCAAATCAGCCAAAGCACTCGAGACCGCGTTTGCTATGCGAAGCGTTGAAGACTTGTTGCGCTCGTATCCGCGCAAGTATGAACGACGTGGCGCACTGACAGATCTTGCTGGTTTGCAAGTTGGCGATCACGTCACGATTCAGGCTGAAGTTTTGTCATTCACCTCGCATCAAAATAAGTCACGTGCTGGCACTCGCCAAGAAGTTGTCATCACAGATGGCACCGGCAAACTCACACTTGTTTTCTTTAACCAACATTGGCGGGAAAAAGAATTGAGTCAAGGTGCTCGAGGCTTGTTCTCCGGACAGATCACGGTGTTTAACAACAAGCGCCAGCTCGCGCACCCCGATTACGAATTACTCGGCGCTACGGACGAAGTCGATGCCAGTAAATACGTAGATATGTATTTGCCGGTTTACAGTGCGACCGCCAAGGTTCAGTCGTGGACGATTAGCAAGTGTGTGGACCTTGTTCTTACTCAACTGGATTCTGTTGAAGATCCGTTGCCTGATTCGATGTTGAAAGAACGCAAGCTTGTTCCGCTTAATGATGCTTTGCGATGGATTCATCGACCGGAATCAGATACTCAGCTGGAACAAGCGCGGGAACGATTGAAATGGGATGAAGCACTCTCGCTACAGATGGTGTTGTCGATGCAACGCCACGAAGAACGCAGTTGGCCCGCGGTTCCTCGATTGGAAAAGCCCGATGGTTTGCTTGCTGCTTTTGATGCGAGTCTGCCTTTTACGCTGACAGATGGACAGAAGGAAGTGTCGCGCACAATTGCCGACGAACTTGCTGCTGGTCATCCGATGCATCGATTGCTGCAAGGTGAAGTTGGTTCGGGTAAGACTGTGCTCGCACTTCGTGCGATGTTGACCGTTGTTGATTCAGGTGGCCAAGC
>JALQVI010000102.1 GCA_023260395.1 Candidatus Nanopelagicales bacterium | reverse complement strand
TCCGCCACTTGCGTGAACTGTTAAGAAACGCGGAGCCAGGCTGGAGATACTGCGCGCAGCGCCGGCAACGGTTGCAGGAATGTCATGGAGTTTGAGATCCAAGAAGATGTCGCAATCTGAGGCCTCACGCGCAACGTGAACCGCTTGGTGTCCGTCGCGCAGAAATACCTCGAGCCCAACCTTGACGACCTGGACGTGTGGCGCGACAGCAGCAGCCCACACTTTGGCAACCTCAAGTGATGGTGCATCGAGTGCGACTGCGATTGGAGCTTTTGCCATGTCAATTACCTTCTAGTTTTTGTGTGCAAGCCCGATGACTTCGCGCAATGACGAATAGCCACGTTGTTCGAGTTCTTGGCCGAGCTCGTTGGCAATGCGCCATGGGGAGCTTGGATCGCCAAAGACAACCGTGCCTATGCTGACAGCGCTGGCACCGGCCGCGATGAATTGCAGTGCATCGTGACCGGTACGAATACCACCCATGCCCAAGATGGGAACTTCAGGGAATGCAGCATGAACTTGATACACAGCGCGAACTGCAACTGGTCGAATAGCAGGACCACTCAGGCCGCCTGTACGGCCGCCCAGGACGGGCTTCATCTTGTCGACATCAATCACCATGCCAAGCAATGTGTTGATCATCGAGATGCCATCGGCACCTGCATTGATGACACTGCCTGCGATTTCAGTAATGTCGGTGACGTCTGGCGAAAGCTTGGCCAAAATTGGAGCCGACGAGGTCCATTCGGAGCGCACGGTGTCAATGACATCGGCAGCCGAAACGGGATTACACGCGAAGACCTGACCGCGGCTTTCAACGTTTGGGCAACTGATGTTGACTTCAAGTCCCCCAATGCCAGGTACATCGCGCAAAATACGAGCAAGTTGCCCGAACTCAGCAACATTGTTTCCGGCAATAGACACTATGGTCGTGACGTTGTTCTCGGTGAGCCACGATAAATCTTTTTCAAGAAATGATTCAATGCCAGGACCTTGCAAGCCGATGGAATTCAACATGCCGCGTGGAGTTTCCGCCATGCGTGGAGTTGGTCGTCCCGAACGAGCCTTGAGCATAATGCTCTTGGTGACAACTGCGCCTAGAGTCGAGACATCACCGAATTGCGCAAGTTCGCGGCCTGCGGCGGCGCAACCAGAAGCGGTTGCTGTCGGAGCTGAAAGCTCGAGTGAGCCGAGTGAGGTCGTTAGATCAACAGACATTAGTGACCTCCCACTACAGGAGCGCCAAGCGCATCGGCTGGGACGGTGTGTACATCGTTCCAGCGAACGCGATCGCCACGGAAACATGGGCCTTCGACACATGAACGAACCATGCGCGTAATGCCGTCATCACCAATCACTGGCAACACACAGGTCATGCAAACACCAATGCCACATGCCATCGATTCCTCGACCGCGGTCTGGCTGAATGCGCCATGTGCTTTGCTCATCTCAGCAACTGCTTGCAGCATCGGCATTGGTCCACATGCATAAACTGCCTGGCCGTTGATTCGTGCAATCGCATCTGGCAATGCGTCCGTCACACGACCGCGCAAACCAGAAGAACCGTCATCTGTTGTGACGGTGACATTGTCAGCATCGCGTGTCATCTCGAGCACACCAAAGAGTTTGCCTTGTGTTGCGGCGCCAAGAATCACTTCAACTTCGCAACCGCGCGCACGTAGTTCGCGAGCCAACATTCCCATTGGTGCAGCGCCATAACCACCGGCAACGAGTACACAACCGACTGGACGATTAGGCAATAAGAACGGCTTACCCAACGGCGCAATGATATCAACTTCTTGACCAGCAGACACCGCAGTGAGCCACTGTGTGCCCTGACCGTGCGGAGCAACAATGACTTCGATTGAATCTCCGGCTGTTGCATTGTGAATCGAGAACGCGCGACGTAGCAACATGCCGCTACCTGTTCCACCTACAGCAACGGCAACGAAGTGACCCGGCTCTACATGCTCGGCAATGGTCGGTGCATCGAAAACGATGTGGAAGTAATCCCCTACCGGATCAATTGATCGAACTATGCTTTTGATCTGTTGCGCGTTACTCATGCGCTGGCACCTAACAATGCTTTGAGTTCAGCCACATGCTCCTGGATTGGTTTAACCTGCAGCGGAGAGCGATTGAGAGACTCAATGCCCTCGACTGCGGCAACCAGTCCTTGAACTGTCGTGATTGAGGCTGTTCCTGTCATCACCGCGGCCAAGCGAATTTCGTAGCCATCGCGGCGCGCTCCAGTGCCATACGGAGTGTTCACAACAATGTCGATGTCACCGTTCATGATGGCTTCAACAGTTGTTGGGATCCCATCTGAGGCACCTTCATGTTGCTTGCGAATCAATTGAGTGGCAACGCCATTTTCAGCAAGGAATTCGCCAGTACCTGCGGTTGCAAACACAGTGAACCCAAGTTCTTGAAGTCGACGAGCCGGTTCAATTGCTTGAGCCTTGTCACGATCAGCAAGTGAGATGAAGATTGAACCGCTAGTCGGCAAGCCATCGCGATAGGCAGCAAGCTGTGACTTTGCGAATGCAGTGCCGAAGTCTTTGTCAATACCCATCACTTCGCCAGTTGATTTCATCTCAGGGCCAAGAACCGTATCCACGCCATGGAAACGGTTGAACGGCAGCACTGCTTCTTTCACGCTGATTGGAGCGCCAGCCGGAGAATCCCCACCGTCGCCTTTCGCTCGCAAGAAACCAGCAGCACGAAGGTCGGCGATGGAATCACCCACAGCGATGCGAGCGGC
>JALQVI010000101.1 GCA_023260395.1 Candidatus Nanopelagicales bacterium | reverse complement strand
CTCTGCCAGGAGTTTCCGAAGGTCGTGCAGGGCAGTTACTTGCGGGTGCGATTGTCGCGCAAGAAACCATGGACTTGCTGCACGTCGACATATTCGAAATTTGTCCATGGGCTTTGCGCGAAGGCATCATCTTGCGTCGACTCGATTGGTTTGAAGAGTAAATCAACTCGATACTTACGTATCAACGTGATTTGTTATCGCAAGGTTGCAAATAAAACTCTCGTTCGCGGTTCACTGATACACATCACTAGATAATCTCGACGTGTACTCGCTCACAAAGAGGTGCCGCACATGTCAACTGATCCGTTGTTTACCGAATTTCGTATTAAGAATTTGGTTCTGAAAAATCGCATTGTCAGTACTCCACATGAGCCGGCCTATTCCGAAGATGGTTTAGCCAAGGATCGCTATCGCGCATACCACGTAGAAAAGGCCAAGGGCGGCGTTGGCATGACGATGACCGCGGGCAGCGCACTTGTCAGCCGTGAAAGTGCACCGGCGTTCGGCAACCTTGAATTGTGGAAAGACGACACCGTGCCGTGGTTACGCCGTCTGACTGACGAGGTTCATGAATACGGCACGGCCGTGATGATTCAGCTGTCCCACATGGGCATGCGTTCCAGTCACTATCAACACGAGTGGATTCCAGTTCTTGCTGCAAGCGCAGTGCGCGAACAAACGCATCGCGCGATGGCAAAAGCTGCCGAGCGTTTCGACATGGATCGCATTAAAGATGACTATGTTTCGGCCGCACAGAAAATGGTCGAAGCCGGCATGGATGGCATCGAACTGTATCTGGCCGGACACTTTCTTGATTCGTGGGTTACTCCTTTCTTCAATCATCGCGATGATGAATACGGTGGCTCGCTGGAAAACCGAATGCGTTATCCACTCGAAGTAATCAAAGCGATTCGCGCAGCGGTTCCTGATGATTTCATCGTCGGTGCTCGCATGACATTTGATGAGGAGCGCGAAAACGGTCTTGACTTTGACGAAGCCGTTAATGCCGCTCATCTTTATGTTGCCAACGGTATTGACTACATCAATGGTCAAGTCAGTTCCATCGAAAATGAGTACAAACTTTCTAGGCTCATTCCCGTCATGGGCATGCCATCGGCACCGCATCTTGAATTAATTGCCGATGCCAAGCGCAAGATTGATGTGCCATTCATTCACGCTGCAAAGATTGCAGACGTTCCGACCGCACGCTACGCAATCGAAGCTGGATTAATCGACCTCGTAGGTATGACCCGCGCGATGATTGCTGATCCTTATTTGGTGAAGAAAGTCCAGGAAGGTCGCGAAGACCAGATTCGACCATGCGTCGGTGCGAGCATGTGTATTGATGGCATCTACGTGAATGGCGCAGCATTATGTATTCACAATCCATCCACTGGTCGCGAACTTGAATTGCCACAACTCATTGCTAAGGCAGATTCCACAAAAAAAGTTGCAGTCATTGGCGCTGGCCCAGCCGGCCTTGAAGCTACTCGCGTTTTAGCCGAGCGAGGACACGATGTCACTTTGTTCGAAGCCAATGATCGCGTTGGTGGTCAGCTTGCCCTTGCCGCATTGGCACCACGTCGTCGCGATCTACAGGGCATCATCGATTGGCGCGTGCAAGAAATTAAGCGACTTGGCGGCACAATCTCGTTGAACTCTTACATTGAAGCGAAGGACTTAAAGGAACAAGGTTGGGATGTCGTTGTGGTGGCCACCGGTGGCCTTCAGCGCGGTCTTGATTGCGAAGGTGCACATTTAGCCACTGAAAGTTGGGACGTGCTTTCTGGCGCCAAGAAAATTTCAGGTGCGGTCCTCGTTGTCGATGACCATGGCGGCAACCAAGCACTCGATGCGGTCGAAGCTGTCCTTCGCAATGGCGGCATAGTCGAAGTGGTCACGCCGGAACGTTCGATCGCACAGGATGTCGGTGGCATGGTGGCCGCGCAATACTTTGCTTCGCTGAACGAAGCAGGAGTGCGATTCACAATGCTTCGTCATGTCCGCAGCATCAGCAAGCTGCCAGATGGCAAGTTATCCGTGCGGCTCGGCATCGATTCAAGCGACTGGACTGAGGAGCGCATCGTCGATGCAGTTGTTGTCGAAGCCGGTACCGAGGCAATATCCGAGGTGTATGACGAGTTGGTACCGCATTCAAGTAACGAAGGTGGCTACGACATCACGGACTTCTTGGAGCGACGCCCACAAACGATGGTTCGAAATCCCGACGGGAACTTCCAACTGTTTCGCATTGGCGACGCCGTAGCTAGCCGTAACGTGCACGCCGCGATGCTGGATGCCAACAGACTCTGTCAGGCCATTTAGTAACGCGTGACACAGACGCTATCTCAGGCAATTCCGTTGCAGGACAAGTACAGTAGAACCGCTAAGCCATTGAAAGTTGGAGTCCCATGCTTCGTAAATCACTCGTTGCCGCATCACGTAGCGAAAAACTAGAGCATCTAGTTTCTACTTCGCCGTTGAGTCGTGGCGTAGTAAACCGATTCGTTGCGGGCACAACCACGGCTGATGCAATTGCGAAGGTCAAGGAACTTAAAGACCAGGGTTTACTTGCGACTATTGACCGTTTGGGCGAAGAAACCAAGGATCCAGCGCAGGCACAAGCCACTGTCGATGCTTACGTTGATCTATTGCGTGCCTTGTATGCAAACGAATTAACCGAATGGGCAGAAGTTTCTGTCAAGCTCAGCGCTGTTGGTCAGGCACTTCCAGGCGATGGCGAAGCAATTGCCCTTGCCAACGCAATGAAGATTTGCGAAATCGCGAATGATGTCAAGACCACCGTGACCTTCGACATGGAAGATCACACCACAATCGATTCAACACTTCGCATCTTGCACGCGATTCGCGAAACGTACCCAAGTACCGGCGGCGTACTTCAGGCGCAGCTTTACCGCACCGAAGAAGACGTGAACGCTCACGCATTC
>JALQVI010000100.1 GCA_023260395.1 Candidatus Nanopelagicales bacterium | reverse complement strand
ACCGAGGTCCTTGGCAGAAACATGCACGATGCCGTTGGCGTCGATGTCGAAAGCAACTTCGATCTGTGGCACGTTGCGTGGTGCTGGTGGCAAACCGGTGAGTTCGAACGTAGCTAGCTTCTTGTTGTAAGCAGCCATTTCGCGCTCGCCCTGGAATACCTGAATCAAAACCGATGGCTGGTTATCTTCGGCAGTTGTGAAGATTTCCGAACGACGGGTTGGGATCGTGGTGTTGCGCTCGATGAGCTTGGTCATGACGCCGCCCTTGGTTTCGATACCAAGTGACAACGGTGTGACGTCGAGGAGCAATACGTCCTTAACTTCACCCTTCATAACGCCAGCCTGAAGCGCGGCACCGATTGCAACAACTTCATCAGGGTTTACGCCCTTGTTTGGTTCCTTGCCGCCGGTGAGTTCCTTCACCAAGTCAGTTACTGCAGGCATACGAGTCGAGCCACCAACGAGCACTACGTGATCGATGTCGCCAACCTTAATGCCAGCGTCCTTGATGACTTGCTGGAATGGAGCCTTGGTGCGCTCGAGTAGATCAGCAGTGAGTTGCTGGAACTGTGCACGCGTGAGGGTCTCGTCCAAGTGAAGTGGACCTGCATCTGATGCAGTGATGTAAGGAAGGTTGATGTTTGCAGACTGTGAAGCCGACAATTCAATCTTCGCCTTTTCAGCAGCTTCGCGAAGACGCTGTACTGCAACCTTGTCGGTCGACAAGTCAACGCCATTAGCGTTCTTGAATGCAGTCACCAAGTGATCAACTACGCGCTGATCCCAGTCATCGCCACCGAGGTGGTTGTCGCCACTAGTGGCCTTAACTTCGACAACGCCTTCGCCGATTTCAAGAAGTGAAACGTCAAACGTGCCACCACCGAGGTCGAATACGAGGATGGTTTGTTCTTGGTCGCCCTTGTCCAGGCCGTATGCAAGCGCAGCAGCAGTTGGCTCGTTAACAATACGTAGAACGTTCAGACCAGCGATCTGGCCAGCGTCCTTTGTTGCCTGACGCTGTGCGTCGTTGAAGTATGCAGGCACGGTGATGACAGCATCTGTGACTGTTTCACCCAAGTACGATTCAGCATCGCGCTTAAGCTTTTGCAAAATACGAGCAGAGATTTCTTGAGCGTTGTACTTCTTGTCATCGATGGCCACACTCCAGTTGGTCTCGCCGATGTGGCGCTTTACCGAACGGATGGTGCGGTCAACGTTTGTGACTGCCTGACGCTTGGCGACTTCGCCAACGAGTACTTCACCATTCTTTGCGAATGCCACAACCGAAGGAGTCGTGCGAGCACCTTCAGCATTGGCGATAACAGTTGGTTCGCCGCCCTCAAGGACGCTCACCACTGAGTTGGTTGTTCCTAGGTCAATACCTACGGCACGAGACATAGTTTGTTCCTCCAGTTGGATAGGTTTCCCTCGGGTCAGCCCCGACTCACCGCACCTGCGCAGTGTTCTGGCAGATGCCTTGAGTCGGGTTGGCTCAAGGTGCTTGATAATTGTAACCCAGGTCTGTGACTTTGTATTCCCGAGCGAAAAAGCCCGTAAATAGTGACCTTTTCGGCGATGTGCCCTAGTGTTAGGCAGATGCGCGCGGTTCAATTTGATGAATTTGGTGGCCAGTTATACCTAGCTGAGCGGCCAATGCCGGTTTTACGCCCACATGGCGTGATCATCAAGGTCGAAGCCACTGGGCTGTGCCGCAGCGACTGGCATGGCTGGATGGGCCACGATGACGACATCCAAACATTCCCGCATGTACCTGGACATGAATTCGCCGGAACGATTTCCGAAGTTGGCGGCAATGTTACGAAGTTTGCCGTCGGCGATCGCGTGACTGTTCCATTCGTGTGCGGTTGTGGCGATTGTGTTGACTGCTTGGCAGGCAATGCACAGGTGTGCATGTTCCAATGGCAACCAGGATTTTCCGGCGCTGGTTCATTCGCCGAGTACGTAACTATCCCCCAGGCTGACTTCAACGTCGTAGCAATTCCCGATGCGATTTCATTCGATACTGCTGCTGGACTTGGTTGCCGATTTGCGACTTCATACCGCGGCATTGTTCAGGTCGCCAAAGTTCAGCCTGATGAAACGGTCGCAATTTTTGGATGCGGTGGCGTTGGCCTTGCCGCAATCATGATTGCGAAATCACGTGGCGCTCGCGTTATTGCTGTCGATAAGTCGAATGAAGCACTTGACCGCGCGCGACTTGCCGGCGCGGACGAACGCATAGATGCGCAATACGACGAAGTCGTGAAGTCTGTTCGCAAGTTCGGCGATAACGGCGTCAACGTGACAGTCGATGCGCTCGGCAGCATTGAAACTTCGAGCTTGGCGATTGAATCGTTAAAGCGACTTGGTCGACATGTGCAGATCGGTTTGTTACCGCCTGCTGTCATCGAAGGTCGCGCAACAATTCCGATGCATCGCGTCATCGGTCATGAACTCACAGTGTTGGGTAGCCACGGCATGTCTGCGGCGACTTACCCAGACATGCTCGAAGACATTGCAAGCGGTCGCTTGCGCCCAGACTTATTGATTGAACGTGTCATCAAACTTGACCAGGTTCCAGGTGAACTTGCAGCAATGAGCAACGCTTCATCGCCTGGCGTCACAATCATTCATCCTTAATTCACACATCACAGCAATGCGCATTGCTAGTCTGCAAATGTGCCAAAAATCAACGCCGATTCATTAGAGCAACTGCAACAACGCCGCAGCGCAAAGTGGCGTGGATTTGAATCTGATGTGTTGCCATTGCCGGTGGCCGAGATGGACTTCCCTATTGCAGATCCAATCAAGCACGTGCTCGTCGACATGGTTCAACGCAGCGATGTTGGTTACGGCGGAATCATTCCGGAATTCGGTTTAGCGTTTGCCAAATACGCCCGCGAAGTGTGGAACTGGGAACTTGATCCTGAATACGTACGGCTTGCGACTGATGTTG